>JAFSRL010000161.1 GCA_017446125.1 Lachnospiraceae bacterium | reverse complement strand
TTGACATGATGACAACGGGGACGTTTCTGATTGTCACCATGGGACGCCGGTGAAATTCAGAACCGTCCCCTTTGTCATCTGTCGAAAAGAATAATGAGAGGCATTGCTGTGAATGGTAGATTGATCTATATTAATGCACTTCTTGCTATAAGCGTAGTAGTAATTCTCGCTTTTGCTGTATGGTATAAGCAGAAAGAAGAAATCATCCAAATTGATTCTAACTGTGTATGGAGCGGAGAATACGATGGCCTAGAAAATGTTCATGTTATTGCCAATAGTGAAGAGGTGTTTATTCGCGCGTTAGAAACACTCGGAATAGATTGCGTTGAGCCATATAAATATGATTTTTCTAACAAGAGCTACTTTGTTGTTTCAAGGCGCAAGGTAAAAAAGTTCTATTATAAAAAATCTAATGATCGATATGCGAAAAATAAAGGAATGCACGTTTTGGAAATAGAATATGAAGAGATTGGGGAGAAACAAATATACATATATGAGTTGCCGAGAAATATGGAAAGCTGGGATTTGCATCACTATATGTCAATATAGGGTATTATTAAAAGTTGAATCTCATATGGGTTAGCAGTTATTCTGGAAATGATTTCTTCTATTCAACAATCGATGATATAGCTTTATATTTTTGACTCACCTGCCCTTGACGCTACTACCAAATATGTGTACAATATAATAGTTTATGACTGCACAGTTTTAACAGTGTAGTGAGATAAAGTTTTAAAAGGAGGCAATTATCATGAAAAAGTTTCAGAAAGTAACGGCAGTTGCGGCTGCGGCGTTCCTTGCGCTTGGTGCGCTTGCAGGCTGCGGCGGAAGCGGAAATCAGACACCGGCTCCGGCTGCGGAAGAGGCTGCGGAAGGTGAGGCTGCGGAAGGCGCAAGCGCAGAAGGCGGCGTCTTTAAAATCGGTTCCATCGGTCCCATGACCGGTGACGGTGCGGCGTACGGTCTTGCGGTGGTACAGTCCACACAGCTTGCGGCGGAAGAGATCAATGCCGCGGGCGGAATCAACGGCTATATGATCGAGGTTCAGGTACAGGACGATATGCTCGACAACGAGAAGTCCATGAACGCTTACAACGCGTTGAAGGACTGGGGCATGCAGATGCTGGTGGGTCCCACGACAAGCGGCTGCACGATCGCGGTTTCCGATCTTGCGCATGAGGACAACCTGTTCTTACTCACCCCGTCCGGCACGGCGCTTGACTGCGTGAAGTACGACAATGCGTTCAGAGTTTGCTTCTCTGATCCGGCACAGGGTGCCGCGAGCGCGGTTTACATGAAAGAGAACAACTTAGGTACCAAGTATGCGGTCATCTATGATTCTTCCGACACGTATTCTTCGGGCATCTATGAGACCTTCAACAATGAGGCGCAGAACCAGGGCTTGGAGATTGTCAGCGCGGAAGCGTTCACCTCTGATTCCAACACGGACTTCTCCGTACAGCTTCAGAAGGCGAAGGACGCGGGTGCGGATCTGGTGTTCCTGCCCATCTACTACACGCAGGCATCCTTGATCCTGCAGCAGGCCGCGGACATGGATTATCATCCGGTGTTCTTCGGCTGCGACGGCATGGACGGTATCTTAACCGTTGAAAACTTCGACACCTCCTTAGCGGAAGGTCTCATCTTAATGACGCCCTTCTCCCCGGATTCCGAGGACGAGATGACCCAGAACTTCGTCAAGGCGTATCAGGAGAAGTTTGGCGAGACCCCGAACCAGTTCGGCGCGGACGCATACGACGGCGTCTATGCTTTGAAGGCTGCGATCGAGGCGAAGGGCTTAACGCCTGACATGAGCGTCTCCGATATCTGCGAAGGCTTAAAGGCGGCATTCCCGGAAATCACCATCTCCGGTTTGACCTCCGGCGCACTGAGCTGGGATGCTTCGGGCGAGCCGAATAAGGATCCCAGAATCTTCGCGATTCAGGATGGGAAGTATGTGGTTCAGTAATTGATAAGGAAGGGGCGGGCTGACCGCCCCTTTTGTTACACCTCCTCCGCCCTTCGGGCACCACCGGGTCACTGACGGTCATCGACCGTCAATACGTGACCTTCGAACCTCCACCGGAGGTTCTCACCCCTCAAGGGGAAGGTTTTTTTTTTATTTATTTGTGGTATAATTTTCAAGATATGAGCTTTTTGACGTATTTAATTAACGGACTGAGCCTTGGCAGTATTTATGCCATCATTGCGCTGGGGTATACGATGGTGTACGGCATCGCAAAGATGTTGAACTTTGCGCACGGCGACATCATCATGATCGGTTCTTATATTATTTTCAGCGCGGTGACAACCTCCGGATTGCCGCCCTTTGCGGGGCTTCTCATTGCAATCTTAGGCTGCACGGTTTTAGGTGTCGTGACGGAGCGTGTCGCATACAGACCGTTGCGTCAGGCGTCTTCGAAACTGGCTGTTTTGATTACCGCAATCGGCGTCAGTTATCTGTTGCAGAATGTGGCGCTGCTTGTCTTCGGCGCGGACGCGAAGTCCTTTACGTCGTTGATTCCGTGGAAGGGGATTTCGCTTGCGGGCGGTGCATTACAAATCAAGGGCATCACGATTGTGACAATCGTTGTTTCCCTCATTATTCTTTTCTGCCTGCAGACCTTCATTCATAAAACAAAGAACGGCCAGGCGATGCTTGCCGTGGCGGAGGATAAGGGTGCGGCAACCCTAATGGGCATCGATGTAAATAAGACCATCGCGATTACCTTTGCCATCGGTTCCAGTCTTGCCGCGATTGCGGGCGCTTTGCTGTGCTCCGCGTATCCCACGATTACGCCTTACATCGGCGCGATGCCCGGCATCAAGGCGTTTGTGGCGGCGGTCTTTGGCGGAATCGGTTCCATTCCGGGTGCCATGATCGGCGGCATTGTTTTGGGCATCGTTGAAATTCTAAGCAGGACCTACATCTCGTCGCAGCTTGCGGACGCGATTGTGTTCGGCATCCTGATCATTGTGCTTTTGGTCAAGCCCACGGGGCTTTTGGGAAAACAGATACAGGAGAAGGTTTGAAGAATTCGTTTTTACAGAAAAACAAGGATGAACTCCTGACATACGGACTGCTCCTCATCTTTTGGATTGTGATGGAGGTAATGCGGCGCGGCGGCATGCTGACGAGTCATTTCTCGTCGATGCTGGTGCCCATGACGTATTACGCAATCGGTGCGGTGGCGTTAAACCTTTGCGTGGGCATTCTGGGAGAGCTTTCCATCGGGCATGCGGGCTTTATGTGCATCGGTGCGTTTTCCAGCGCGATCTTTTCGTTATTGTTTAAGGAGACGATGCCCACGGCGCCCAGATTCTTTCTTGCCTTTCTTGTGGGCATTGCGTTTTCCGCGTTGTTCGGATTTTTGATTGGGATTCCTGTCCTTCGTTTGAAGGGCGATTACCTTGCGATTGTGACGCTTGCCTTCGGCGAAATCATCAAGAACATTTTGACCGCCATCTACTTAGGCGTGGATTCGAAGGGCGTGCACATCGCCCTCAATATGACGAATTTCAAAATTGAGACGGACGGCATCAAGCTCATCAACGGCGCGCAGGGGGTGTCAGGTACACCTCGCAATTCCAGCTTCACGATCGGTATGATTGTGTTGTTCCTTGCGCTGTTTGTGACGACGAACCTAATCAAGTCCAGGGACGGTCGCGCCATCATGTCAATCCGTGACAACCGCATTGCGGCGGAGTCGATCGGAATCAATGTGACGCGCTATAAGATGCTCGCCTTTACGATTTCCGCGGCAATCGCTGGCGCGGCGGGCGTGTTGTTTTCGCATAATGTCACGACGATGACGAACATCTCGAATTACTTCGGGTATAACGCCTCCATCATGCTGCTGGTCTATGTTGTGTTGGGCGGCATCGGAAACATTCGGGGCAGTGTGATTGCCGCGATGATTCTGTATCTCTTGCCTGAAATGATGCGCGGCTTGAACCGTTACCGCATGCTCATCTACGCGATTGTTTTGATCTTGATGATGCTCTTTAACTGGGCACCCGCGATGGTGGACTGGAGAAAGAAGACCTTCGGTGCGCTGTTCAAGACCGTGACAAAATCAAATGAAAAGGAGGTGGCGTGATGGCGTTACTCGACATTGACCATCTTTCCATTTCCTTTGGCGGGCTGCAGGCCGTTTTGGATTTCAATGTGGAGATTGAAAAGGGTGAGCTTTACGGACTCATCGGTCCCAACGGCGCCGGCAAGACGACAGTCTTTAATCTGTTGACGGGTGTTTACCAGCCGGACGAGGGCATCATCCGTTTGGACGGTGTTGATATCACGGGGCACTCAACGGAAGCCATCAATCATGACGGCATCGCAAGAACCTTCCAGAACATCCGTCTGTTCAAAGCCTTGTCCGTTATCGACAATGTGAAGGCGGGATTGCATGAGCGCTTCCCGTATCCGACGATTGCAGGAATTTTAAAGCTGCCTTCCTATCGTAAGGCAGAGCAGGAGATGGATGAGGAAGCGATGAAGCTTTTGGAGGTTTTCGGCCTTGCGCCGGAAAGGGATACGCTGGCGGCGAACCTGCCTTACGGTGCGCAGCGAAAGTTGGAAATTGCGCGCGCGATGGCGACAAATCCAAAGCTCTTATTGCTGGATGAACCGGCGGCGGGAATGAACCCGAATGAAACCGGGGAGTTGATGGATACGATTCGTTTTATCCGCGATGAATTTGATATGACGGTGCTTTTGATTGAGCACGACATGAAGCTGGTGTCCGGCATCTGTGACCGCCTGACGGTGTTGAACTTCGGGAGAATTCTTGCGGAGGGTGAGACGAAGGCAGTCTTAAACGATCCGGAGGTTATCAAGGCGTATTTGGGAGATTGAGGGATGAAAAAGCCACTGATCATTACCATCGAGCGTCAATACGGAAGCGGCGGGCGTACCGTCGGGGAAATGCTTGCAAACGAGCTTGGGATTCATTATTACGACAAGGAGTTAAGCAGGCTGTGCTCCGAGGTAAGCGGTATCAATGAGGATTTGTTCATCGATGCGGATGAGAGCATCAAGAAGAACAAGCTCTTTAAGCCCGCGCGTAAAGAGGGAGGTGCGTATAAGGGTGAGCTGTTCGGACCCAAGGATCCCGACTTCATTTCGATGGAGAATCTGTTCAACTTTCAGGCGAAGGTTTTGAAGGATCTTGCGAAGAGCGAGTCCTGTGTCATCATCGGCCGGTGCGCGAATCATGTGTTGAAGGATTACGACAATGTGACGAGCGTTTTTGTGCACGCACCTATGGACTTTTTGATTGAGCAGGCGGAAAAGAAACAGTCCCGCCGGGGTGAGGAGCTGGTCAAATACATCAACACCACGAACCGCAACCGTGCGGATTATTATGAGTATTACACCGGACACCGGTGGAGCAGGGCGCTGAATTACGATTTGTGTCTTGATTGTTCGAAGCTCGGGTTCGAAACCTGTGTCGAAGAAATCAAAGCGTATCTGAAAGTGCGTTACGGGAACGACGTCTTCGACAACCTTTCCGGAGCGCACACGGCATGATTAAGAACGTCATCTTCGATATCGGAAACGTGTTGTGCAATTACGCCTGGCCGGAATTCTTTTTTGAACGGACCGGTGGCGACCGGGTAATGGTCGAACGTCTTGCGGCTGCAACCGTCAATCACGAAACCTGGCCCGCATGGGACATCGGGAATCTTTCTTATTCCGGACTGATTGAAATGATGTGCAAGAACGACCCTGAAATTGCGGATGTCATTCGTGATGTGTTCCGCGACATCAAGGGATTGCTGACGCCGCGCGACTATGCGCTTCCCTGGATTGAGAAGCTGCAGGCGGCGGGGTATTTTGTTTACTATCTTTCCAATATGTCGCGTCCCGCGATTGAGCAGTGTCCGGAGGCGATGTACTTTATCCCTTATACGGATGGCGGCATTCTTTCCTTCCGGTTTCATCATGTGAAGCCCGCGCCCGACATCTATCATCTGTTGGAAAAACGTTATCATTTGATTCCTAAGGAATGCGTTTTCATCGACGATTCCGAAATGAACATTGAGACCGCGAAAAACCTCGGCTGGCACGGGATCGTGTTTACGGATCACGCACAAGCCGAGGATGAACTCAAAGCCTTAGGTGTAATTTACTAATTTACTTATAAAGGCGGATCAGGCCGAAGACGCGCCCGACAATCTGGCAGTCAGGTACAATGATGGGATCCATCGTATCGTTTTCCGGCTGTAAGCGGATGTGTCCGTCTTCCTTGTAGAAGGTTTTGACCGTTGCCTCATCATTCATCAACGCAACCACCTGGTCACCGTTTTCCACCTCTGTTGTGTTTAATACAAAGAGCATGTCGCCGTCGTGAATGCCGGCGTTGATCATCGAATCTCCCTTGACGTTCAAAATGAAGACCTCGCCCTGCGGCAGGGAAGACTGCGGGACAGGGTAGTAGGAGTCAATGTTCTGCTCCGCCAAAATGGGCTGCCCTGCGGCGACCTGACCAATGACGGGAACGTTCACCATTTCCGTGCGGATCAAGTTGAAGGTACCGTCACAAATCTCGATTGCTCTGGGATGCGTGGGGTCGCGGCGGATGAAGCCGTTCTTCTCCAAGGTTGTTAAGTGCGAGTGAACGGAAGAGGTTGATTTTAAACGAACCGCCTCGCAGATCTCGCGCACCGACGGCGGATAGCCTCTTGTTAAGATTTCTTTTTTCATGAAATCCAGAATCTCGTTTTGCTTTGCGGAAATCTTTCCCTTCGCCATAGACGTCACCTCCGTTTGTATCGAATTGAAATCGTTGAAAAACAGTTGCCTGTAACAATCGAATGTACCTGTTCATTGTAACACAGGCAGGCGACAATTTCAAACATATATTCAAAACTTTTGTTTGCGGAATTTGATCTTTTGAACGCGTCAGGTGTCTTCGCGCAAATGGACCATGCGTGCCGCTTTGCGCCGGTTTTCGTCATCCTGCGCGGCGTAGTGCTTGCGCGTCGTGTTGACGTCCTTGTGGCCCAAAACGTCCGCAACAAGGTAAATATCGCCGGATTCCTTGTAAAGATTGGTGCCGAAGGTGGAACGAAGCTTGTGCGGCGTGATCTTTTTTAATGTGGTGACGGTCTGCGCGTATTTCTTCACAAGATTCTCGACGGCGCGGACCGAGATGCGCTTATTCTGCATGGAGAGGAAGAGGGCGTTTTCATGACCTGTTGCGGGGATGATTTCCTTGCGGACTGTAAGGTAGTCCTGCAGCGCCTTTTCCACCTCGTCACCGAAGTAAATGATGGCTTCATAGCCGCCCTTGCGACGGATGACGATGCCGTTGGTGTCAAAATCAATGTCGTTTAAATCGATGCCGACGCATTCGGAGACACGGATGCCGGTGCCCAATAAAAGGGTGATCAAGGCGACATCACGCGCCTTGGTCTTTTCGTGGTATTTCATCTGGAATTTCGTGAGACCCTTGCCGTCCTCAACCTGGTCTAACATGACGGCGACCTCATTCGGCTCCAAACGAATGATCGCTTTTTCGTGAAGTCTGGGCATGTTCACCAAAGAAGGCGGGTTGGTCTTGATGAGCTCGAGCTTGAAGAAGTACAGATACATCGAGCGAAGAGCGCTCATTTTGCGCTTTTTGCCGGTTGCCTCGTTGGAGAGCTCCTTGCCTTCCTTGTCGTATAGAGAAACGTATTCCAAGTATTCCTCGATGTCTTCGCGGGTAATCATGTCGAGGACGTTTAAGGCGTAATCCGTGATGGGTGTTTTGCAAAGCGCCTTGTTGTTTTCGTGCAGGAATTCGAAGAAGGTCCGAAGGTCATACGCGTAGGCAAGCCGGGTCCTGGGCGCCGTGGTTTCCTCCATGCTGCGAAAATATTGCTTGCAAAACGTGGGAAGAGTGGCAACCACTTCCCGCATTTTCAGGATATTCTGTTTGTCCTGTGAAGCATGATAGGAGTCGTCCCTGCCTTGCATTGTGCCTCCAAAGATACATACAACTATTCGCAAAACGCAGGTTTAACGAAGAGTTGCGCAGGGAAACGCGCAACTACTTCGTTAAACCTGCTATATCTTTATATTGGTTAACTGTTATCATGCGCAACTGCTTCGTTAAACCTGGGATTTATTATTATTACTCTGTGTTTCATGTACTGCTAATTCGTTAAACCTGCAATATATTATATAGTTTAGCTGTTTTCAAGCGCAACTGCTTCGTTAAACCTGTTACCTCTGTGCCTCGAAGCGGTTCACCAGCTCCACAATATACTCCGCAGTGCCTTCGATGCCCAGAATCGACGAATTGATTGTGAAGTCGTACGTGTCCGCGCGTCCCCATTTCTTCGACGAATAATAATTGTAATAGCTCTGGCGCTGTTTGTCCTTCTTCAGCATCATGTCACGCGCCTTGTCCTCGTTTGATGCCTCTTCGGGGAACCGCTTCATGATCCGTTCAATCTTGTGTTCCTCGTCCGCGTGGATAAACAGGTGCAACACATTGTCTAAGTCGCTTAAGGCGTAATCCGCGCAGCGGCCCATGATGACACACGGACCCTCCGAGGCAATCTTTTTGATCGTATCAAACTGTGCCAAAAAGACCTTATGGCTGATGGGCATATCCACGAAACTGGATGAATTGTATCCAAAGGAATACGTGTCCATGACCAGATTATAGAGGAACGAATTCGTCGGACGCTCATCGTTGGAATGAATGATTTCATCCGCAAATCCGCTTTCTTTTGCGACGCGGTTCAACAATTCCTTGTCATAGCATTTGACGTTAAACTTATCCGCAACCTTCATGCCGATCTCATGACCGCCGGACCCGAATTGCCTTCCGATTGTGATTATGGTATTCATAAAAATGACCACCTCCAAGCGTGTTTCACGTAAAACATTGCATTTATCGCCTTTTATTCTACTACATTTTGTGTATAAAATCAAATGGAGCACCATATCTTCGACGATTACATTATGACAGAAATATGATATACTTGTTTCATGGCATCGTTGTCGCGGGAAAAAACAAATAACGATTCTTTCTATCGCAGCATTCGATTCCGGCTTGCGTTGATATTGTGTCTCTTCGGCGCCCTGCTGGTTTTTCTTGTCTATTTCATCACCTTAAACTTCGTCAACCGCATGGAGGAAACGCTCATCGCCTCCCGTTTGAACGCGGACATTAATTATATCGAGGATTTGATTGCGTTAAGCGATGTGGAGCACATGGGGGATCGTCATTGGAATGTGCGCGACGACGGCGGCATTTATCTGGGTGACATCCTGGTCGGCGACGGCACACATGAACGGGCGAACCTCGATCCCTTCCTGCTGCATGAGGATAAGACCGGAACCTTCTCCTACGTCTTTATCAAATGCGGCGATGAGGGGCTGGGCTACGTGGAATCCACGCCCAACCAAAAGGGCTATCAGGAGGGACATTTCCTGCGCGTTGCCGGCTCCACGAAGGATCCAAACGGCAATTCCATTGTGGGTACCTACATGGATGTGCTTGTCGCGGACGTGCTCGATGCGGAGGACACCTACGGCGGCGAAGCCAATGTGGCGGGCGGCATGATTTACTGCCGCTACAACACGTTAAAGGATAAGGACGGAAACGTCGTGGGCGCGATTGTCGTCGGAAGAAACATCTCGGAGCTTCAGGCGCAGGTACGGGAAGTCATGCGGATGCTGATCCTGGTCGTCATTCTTGCGGTCGGAAGTGCAATCATTGCGCTCATCTTTATCTTAAGCCGCTGGACCAATACGATCGGTGAAATTACGGAGTACTTAAGCCTGATCGCCGCCGGTATCATTCCGGAGGATTCCCTGACCTCCACTTCCACCACCGGCGAATTACAGACCTTGATTGACGGTGTCAACAGCATGACCACGACACTGCGTGAAAACGAGGCACTGCGGGTGAAATCGGAAACCGACCAGCTCACCGGTCTTGCGAATCGCTTTGGCTTAAACCGTTATGCGGAAGCCGCATTTGAGCGCTGCTATAAGAATAAGTCCGTGATTGCCGTGGGCATTATGGATATCGACTTCTTTAAGCCGTTCAACGACCATTACGGACATGTGAAGGGTGACGAATGTATCGTCATGATTTCGAAAATCTTAAAGGAGTTTGAACGCAGGGAAGGCACCTATACCGCGCGCTACGGCGGGGATGAATTCATCATAATCTGTGAAGGACGCAAGAAGGAACAGCTTGCCGTGCTTGCGGAAGCAATCAAAAAACGCATTGTCGAGGAAAACATGACGCATGAATTCAGCGAGGTTGCGGATGTCGTTACGGTTTCCCAGGGGTATTGCTACGGTATTCCCGCACCGCACAGAAAGGTGGGCGACTACATTCACATGGCGGACGGTGCGCTCTATGAAATCAAGCTGAAGAATAAGAACGACTTCCACATCGTTGAGATCACGGAAGATTTCAGACCGTCCATTGTGAATGACGGAATCTTAAACGTGGATGAAAAATAAAAGAAGCGGTCCAGCCGCTTCTTTTTTATTCTCCCAAATATGCCTTCTTGATATCTTCGTTGTCTAACAGCTCTTTTGCGTCGCCTTCCATGACGATCTTTCCGGTTTCAAGAACGTAGGCACGATCCGCAATCGAAAGCGCTTTTTTCGCGTTCTGTTCAACGAGCAGAACGGTCACGCCGTCGTCGTGCATCTTTTGGATGATGTCAAAAATCTCGTTGACAAAAATCGGGGACAGGCCCATCGAGGGCTCGTCCATTAAGATAATCTTGGGCTTGCTCATAAGGGCGCGGCCGGTGGCAAGCATCTGTTGCTCTCCGCCTGATAGTGTACCGGCAAGCTGTGTTTCGCGCTCCTTTAAGCGCGGGAAGCGTTCATAGACAAAGTTCAGGGTCTCTTCCACTTCCGCCTTGTCGTTTCTGGAAAAGGCGCCGAGCCTTAAGTTCTGTGCGACGGTGCGGTCCGCAAAGACACGGCGGCCTTCCGGCACCTGAGCGAGCCCCATGCCGACCAGCTTGTGTCCGGGAACCTTTAAGATTGATTCTCCGTGCAAGAGGATTTCTCCGCTCGTCGCCTTGATGAGTCCGGAGATTGTGTGCAGGGTCGTCGTCTTGCCGGCGCCGTTGGCGCCGATTAAGGCGACCACCTCACCCTCTTCCACATGAAAGGAGACGCCCTTGAGCGCCTGGATCACACCGTAATGTACGTTTAGGTCTTTCACTTCTAAAATAGGATTCATAACCATTTGATTATACAGCAATGCTGTGCTCGTCGCAACAGGATTGAGCACACCTGACTCACAATGATGCTCCATTACAAATTACGTTTGTAATCACGCGCTCAGATCCTTGCGCGCTTTGCTTGCGATAGCCTTCCAGGCGCAGCGTGACCTTTTCATCTTCCGTGCGGTAGGTTTCGGAGACGGTTTCACCCTCTTTTGCCTTATCCATCATTTGATAGAAGTCCTGCAGAAACGCCGGAAGAATCACATCGACTCTTACGGGTGCATCCTGTACACCGTAAACAGGCTCCAGGGCCTTGATCAGGTTTAACCTCAATTCAGCGACTACCATAGGTTCAGTACCCCTTTCGTTTTAATTCCGCTACCAGTTGCACATAGAATTCCCTGACATCGAATCCGTCGAAGTTTTCGCGGTTCAAATCGATCATATCACCATGAGAAATCCCGCGTTTCCCTGCGCCGATGATCATATTAAAATCCTGCCCCCAGGCAAATGACTTCTCTCCCACCAGCCCGTCATTTCTTCCGTCAAACAAATTTACAAGATGGTACGTCATGTTTAAGGGGAACTGTCCGGCGGAGGGTTTGGCCAGAACGGAACCGACCGACTGGTAATAAATGTCCGGATTGTCCTTCACAACCTCGTTTCGTTTTGTGCAGGCGCTTGATGTTAAGTCCGTCACGGCAGCCATAAAGTCAGGGTTTGTGTCACCCAGCTTTTTTGCGGCCATATTATAGGTGTCCGCAATCATCTTCTGCTGCGCCTTCGGAATCATGTCTAACAGATAGTCCGCAAATTCACACCCGCGATGCGGTGTGTTGATGGTTGTGAGCGACGCAATGTATGGCGCAATCGAAGTCTTTGCAATTGCCGTGCGCATATCAAGCCCGCCCTTGGAATGTGCGATGACATTCAATTTTTCGTAACCGTTTTGCTTTACAAGCGTAAGGATGCGTTCCTCAAGCTCTTTTGCACAGTCATCGACACTTGCCGCGGAGTGTTGTTCTCCGTAATGAATGGTTGCGCCGTTTTTTTCAAGCTCATCCGGAATGCGTCCCCAGTAGTTTAACTGCTTGATGTCACGAAAGAAGACACCGTGCACCAGTAAAATCGGATAACGCGTTTGACAAATTGTATCGTCCTTGCGCATCTGATTGAGACTGCATTTGGATAATTCAAAGCTTGCTTCCTCTCCGGTCACGCGGAGAATGATAAACAGCATGATGATGTTCGCAATCGGAATCAGTCCCAGAAGAATGCCCCAAAGTCTTGTTTTGAACCCGAGCTGTCTTGAGGTAATGTAGACAATGATGATGCCGGTCCAGAATAATACAAACTCAACAACGGCAATCACCGTCATGCCGGCAAGCATCCCCAAATCACTGTTGATGATTGCACCATAGAGCTTCGGTACATAAAGAATCAGGGCAATCAGGGTTGTAATGACAAAGACCCACAACAGGAAATTCCCGGCACGAAGCATCATATATCTTGCTTTTGAATCTTTCATTTCGCTTCAATCCCCGTTCATCATTCGTTAAGACTTTCGTCTATCACTTCAAGAAACGCTATGCCGTCAAGCGAAAAGTATTGATGGATAACATCGTTGTCGTCCGTGTATGCGGTCAGGTATCCCGGCATGGCAAAAAGGTAAACAACGTCTCCGGAAAAGTCTTCCCTTGTACCGGCAATCGTCCCGTCTTCGGTATAACAAAGATCGCCGTTGTCCAAATAGTAGACCCCTTCCTGCTCCGGTAAAAACACGGCGCAACCGTACCAGGAATTAAGATGCTGTTTTTGATACGCGCGGGTTTCTTTTGCCTGGTCCAGGATGCAAACGGGATCTGCTGTGCCCTTTTTGAACATCAGACGTTCCTCTTCGTCGACGTAGGCGATTGTGGAAGCATCCTTTGACGCTGTGAAATACAACACGTCCTCTTCCACCACCTTTTGCGGGGTAATGCTTGCGGCGCTTAAGTCCGCAAGGTATAAGGAGCCTTCGGAAATGTACAGGAAGGTAGTTGCGTCTTCTGCGAGCAAATAATCCGCGGAGACCTTCTCCAGAAGGACTTCCGGTTCTCCGGATGCATTAATTCTGTAAACCGTTTTCGACGTTTCGTCATAATACATGGAATGGATGAAGGTGCTTGCGCCCACAGTCTTGACATGCGTCAAGGTAATCGTGCCGGACGGTGCAATATAGCTGTATTCCCCTTTCAGTGTCACGGGCATTCCGCCGGCAATGCTTAACTTCCGGTCATCACCGTCGGTAAAAATGAGGTCCGCACCGTCATAACTGAAAAATATGTCATCAACGATCATGGGACCTAAGGTATTGATGGTACCGTTTGTAACGGAGTACAGCATCTCTTTTCCGGTGGCGGGATTTGTGTTTGTTCTCAAATACGCTGTTTGACCGTCGTTTGAAACCTTTAAGACGGAAACGAATTCATCATAAGAAGCAATCTCCTCAGAGGAAGAACCGTCAAACAAACAGATGGTATAGGTTTCGTCCGTTGTGTCATACAACGTGTAAATGTAGAGTGAACCGTCCATTGACCATGAGCCGGAAATCATATATTTGTTTCCGTCCGGCTCAAATAATGCGGTTTGTCCTGTTTCCTGATAAAGTGATACCTCTGAATACCCGTTGTACCCGTCGGGCAGTTCCTCCGGAGCGGAAAACAAAAGGAAGCTGTCTGAGTTCGGAGAATTCACGAGATATGCATCCGGTGAAACGCCGATATCGATGATCTCACCATCCTTGAACAGATAGGTGGCTTCTTGTGTCCTGAAAACGGTCCCGTTCGTTGTGCTCGCCCAATATGCCTGCGTTTCTTCGCCCGGAAGCTCCGCCATCTTATCCTCGAAATAGCAAAACACCTTCCCGTCATAAGAGTTTCTGACCAGTGTGTATTCGTTTTTCGCGTAGGTCGGCAAGGTAAGCGCAGTTGTTTCTTCTGCGTCTTCTGTTGCGGATTCTTCTTTTTCCGCTTCCTTTACTTCCTGTTTCTTTTTATTCTCCCGTTTATTTTTGCGTTCCTTTTTTTCGGATTCGGCTACCGTTTCTTCCTTCTTGTTCGAATCGCTGCCGCAGCCGGAAACAGATGCGGCAAGCAACAAGAAACACAGTACAAACAATAAGCGTCTAACCCCTTTTTTCATGATGTAATCTCCCCTTTCCTTTTGATCCTGTAAACATTACCGCATTTTACAGGCTGACGTCTCAAACGATTTTATGAAGATACAAGCCCCTCCAGCGGCTTCCCGATGCGCTCTCTCGTAATTTCGGCGATCCCGAGCGCCGTAATGTCATGAACCTTCGTATGTACATTGTCGATTTCCGCTAAGGTTCGAAACCGCTGCAGCACTCGCCCCTTTGCCGCCTTCGTTAAGGTCGGAAGGTCAATGAGTATGATACCGGAATAATTCCGCATCCGGATCTGACGCATAATCACATCCGCAGCTTCCAGACTGATCTTTTCCGCCAGGGTCATCTTTCCTTCTTTAACTTTGGGATTTGCCCGCAGGGATGTATGCGCCGTATTGACATCGATTGCGTAAAGCGCCTGTGTTTTATCAAAATAGAGAACGCCGCCGCTGTTTAAGTACAGCTTCTTCGAAGTGCAGTCCGCAAGAACCTTCCCGGTTCTCGCCAGAAGGTCGCTTTCGTTTCCGGCAACACAGACCGTGGTCTCCGGTCGCATGTACGTAAATCCGGAGTCATAAATGAGCTTTTGTAAGTGGTCGTTTTGCGCAATAACGCGGATGCTGTTCTTTTTTGTCGAATACTCTTTATCGTTTTCCGCGGCAGTCATCAGGGAAAGCCGCTGCGAAAAATGCAGAACGCCCAGCAGGTGCTCCAACACATTCTCTTCATGCGGTCTGGAATATAATAAGGAGGGCGCAGGACCCACATACATACAATACGAATCCAGCATCGACGTAAAACGGTTTGCCTCCTGAAGAATCTCCTTTGATGTGACGCGTTTTGCGCTAGACTCGGTCCGCAAAAGAAGGCCGTAAACCTCTGTGTCAAAACGGCCGCGCGCATACTCCTTTACTCTTTTTATCAATGCGGCGCGTGTTTCTTTTTCGATTTGTTTTGAAGCACCGATTCCCTGCCTGCCAAGCGTTACCGTCACATACTTCCCGCTTAATGTCAGTGTGCATTTGAGCTTTGGCTTTTTTTCGCCCGCCTCATCCGCGGAAAGCTGCACCAAAACAACATCTCCCGCTTTTAGCTGCGGGTTCACGGTGAAATCTCGGTTCAAAACAACAGCGGCAGGAATTTCTTTTAAGGGCAGAAAACCTGTGTCGCCTTTTTCCGGTCCGATTTGAACGAAGGCGGCATCGATTCCTTTTTGAATCCGTACCACCTTGCCGGCATAGATGTTTCCAAGACCCGTTTCATATTCCTCCTCCAGATATTCCGCCCGGCCATCGTGATACAAATAATAAAACCGCTTATGCGCTTCTTCCGTGATAACGATTTCCATTTCAGCTTCCTTTCGCGTAGAGAATCAAAGGATCCTCTCTGTAAAATTTACTTCCGTCAGGGATTAAGGGCTCAAAGTAGCGCCCTTCTTCATCGACACCTTCCTGATAGGTATCAAGACGATGCACGATAAGGGTTGCGGGTGTTGCTTCCAAACCCCTTGATTGCAAAAATGCATGTAAGAGAAGCTCCGGACGCAAGCCCCCTTCATTGCCGGAAGTCAGAATCAAACAGATTGTGTCATCCATAATCAAAACCTCGTGAATCATGGGCTTGATATCGGTTTCCTTCTCTCCTTTTTTGCTCCGCTTCATGATATTGATTGTATCCGCAGTACAAAAGTTAACGAGTGCTTCCTCCCAACCACTGGCGGGTGCATGACCTTCACGGAACCGTACGGTGTAGGCGGCGGCGGCAACCTGCGTCATCGCCTTATCTTTTGTATCCGTCAATTCCATGATTTTTATGACTTCGATGCCTTCATGCATCACATCGTTCAACGCTTGCAGCACACCCTGCAACCCGCCTCCCGGAAGTGTGTTGAGTGTCATATCGAGATACTCTCCGTCCGATGTGATCCCGACGCCTAAGGGCTGCGCAAAGCCCAAAAGCTGGTGCGGGTGGTAGCCCTCCGAATACTTCACGTCAAGATGCGCCCTGCGGATTGCCTTTTGAAAGTATCGCATGACGTCGAGGTGCCCAAGGTATTTGATGGGGCCGTGTTTTGTAAACTTGATTCTGACTCTGATCATGAATGACACACGCCTCCGTCACCGTTGCTGTTTGTCGGGCAGCAGCCGCAGGAATAGCGTCCCGCGCCGCAGGCGCTGCAGCGTTCCCTGCAGTTGGGGGTTACGGCGGATCTTTGTGCGTTCTTCCACTCGCGAAGCAAAAACTCCCTGCTCACACCGCAGTCGATATGATCCCAGGGAAAAATCTCATCGTCCTCCCGGACTCTCGTTGTGTAAAACGTTGGGTCGATTCCGCATTCCTCAAAGGTCTTCATCCAAATGTCATGCCGGTAGGTCTCGCTCCAGGCGTCGTAGATGCAGCCGTTTTCGTATGCCTTTAAAACAACGGCATTTAAGCGCCGGTCGCCTCTGGCAAAAACGCCCTCTAACATCGACTGGTCGGTTTCATGCCACTGATAGTGGATGCGTTTTTGGTTTAATTGCGAACGGATCCCGTGCTTGCAGAGTCCCGCTTTTTCCGCGAAGGCTTCGGGCACGTCCATCGGCGCCCACTGGAAGGGTGTAAAGGGTTTGGGGACAAAGAACGAGGTCGAGACATTGATGTCGACACTGCCGCTTTTTCGCTCCTCCTTCGGCACCGCCTCGAAATACGCTGCCGCGATCTTGTTCGCGATGTCACCGATTCCCAGGATGTCCTCATCCGTTTCAAAGGGAAGCCCTAACATAAAATACAGCTTCACCTTCTGCCAGCCGCCCTTAAAGGCTTCCGTCGCGCCGTGCAAGATGTCCTCTTCCGTGAGCCCCTTGTTGATGACATCGCGCATCCGCTGAGAGCCCGCCTCCGGCGCAAAGGTTAAGGAAGTCTTCTTGATGTCCTGAATCTTGCTCATGATGTCGAGGGCAAAAGCGTCGATGCGCAGGGACGGTAATGAAATGTTCACATGCCGCTTATTACACTCGTCAATCAGAAAGTCGACGAGTTCTTTGAGACCTGTATAATCTGAGGAGCTCAAAGAGCTTAAGGAGATTTCTTCATGTCCCGTGGAATCCAACAGCTCCATAGCCTGCTGCATTAAGACCTTGGGGTCACGTTCCCTTGTGGGACGGTAGAGCTGACCCGCCTGACAGAACCTGCAGCCGCGGATACAGCCGCGCATGATCTCCAATACAACGCGGTCCTGCACCACCTGGATGAAGGGCACGACGGGCTTTGTCGGGTAATAGGTGTTGCTTAAGTCCGTACAGAGTTCCTTTTCGATGACGGCGGGTACGTCCGCAGATACAGGCGTCACCGCATGGATTGTGAAGTCATCGTTGTAGGTTACTTCATAAAGAGACGGTACATAGAGCCCGGGAATCTGTGCGCAGCGTTTTAAGAATTCTTCGCGGCTTACGCCTTCTTCCCTCGCCCGGATGTAGGTATCGAATAGATTGCGGTACTGTGTCTCGCCCTCTCCGATATAGAAGATGTCAAAAAAGTCCGTGACGGGCTCCGGATTATAGGTGCAGGGGCCGCCGCCCAAAACAACGGGATCGTCCCATGTGCGGTCTGATGCCTTTAAGGGTATGCCGGAAAGGTCAAGCACCTGCAAAATGTTCGTATAGCAGAGTTCGTATTGCAGGGTGAAACCCAGAAAATCAAATTCCCGTACCGGATCCTGCGACTCCAGGGTAAAGAGCGGGATGTTTTTTTCGCGCATGACTAGATCAAGATCCGTCCACGGAGAATAGACGCGCTCGCACCAGACGTCCTCCATCTCGTTGAAAAGTCCGTAAAGAATCTGGATGCCGATGTGGGACATCCCGATCTCATAAACATCCGGAAAGCAAAAGGCAAAGCGAACCTTCACGTCGTCCTTGTCCTTGACGACGCTGTTCACTTCCCCGCCGATATAACGTTCCGGTTTGGAAACCGATAACAGGATCTCGTCCGATAAAGCCAGGCGTTCGTTCATGGTCAATGTCTGCGGGCAAGTTCATCAAGAACCGTGTCCCAGTTGATTCCTTTCTCCGCCATCAGGACCATGGTGTGATACAACACGTCCGCTATTTCATAGACGACTTCTTTTTCTTCCGCATTCTTCGAAGCGATCACGACCTCCGTCGTCTCCTCGCCCAGCTTCTTTAAAATCTTGTCCAAGCCCTTATCAAAGAGGTAATTCGTATAAGAACCTTCCTTCGGGTGCGCTTTGCGATCGAGAATCGTTGCGTAAACCTCTTCAAGGACGTTTTCAGACCTTCCCCTTGAGGGAGATGCGGCATTCATATCATTAAACCTTCCCCTTGAGGAAGATGCGACATTCATA
>JAFSRL010000160.1 GCA_017446125.1 Lachnospiraceae bacterium | reverse complement strand
GGTACAGTGACTCATTTTTTCAAAAATGAGTCACTGTACCCGTCCCCCTGACTCATGTGGTAAAATAGACATCGGAGGGTACACACATGAGAAAACACATCACACGGATCCTGGCAGGGCTACTGGCGGTTGCATTTTTTCTTGCGGCGCCGTTCACATTCACATCGCAGGCGGCAGCGAAGAGCACCGCAACTCCCGGCACGCCGGGCGTGGTCAACATCACGTCGACCTCACCGGAATTGCAGCAGGGGGTACTTGCACGCTACAACATGATTCCCGTGGAAATCCGCAACGCGTTCGAGGTCATGAACTGGCGGATCGAGGTCACGGACATGGCGACCATCTTAGCGTACCGCGGCGCGGACGCAAAGCAGTACCCGTGGTACTACGAGCTTGCGGGTTCGACGATTGCGGACTTAAAGCTCATCGTCTTAAGCAACAAACGCGACTATTCCATCGAGAGCATCAACCACGAGATGGGACATTTCTTCGACAATATCCTAACGCCTTACAACGGCAACGGCCGCGCCGGAAGAAGGCCGGAATTCTATATCATCTTCAACGAGGAGAAGGCGTTTCTGGGAACGGAGTATACGAGCTCTTCCGCGACGGAATTTTTTGCGGAGGCATTCAAGTACTACGTCGAAAACCCCGCGTTCTTAGCGCAGGCGTGCCCCAAGACCTACAACTACATTCACGACGAAGTGCAGAAGTACTGCACTGCCTTTTCGGCGCCCGCCGCAGACATTGCGAACCTTCCCGCCGTCACGACGGCACGGGTCACCGCGGACGGAAAGTATCTTTACAACGGCATCGACTTTGCGCCGGTCTTCAACGCGGAGGTTTACTACGCGCGGTATCCGGATTTGCAGCAGGCATTCGGCTTTGACCGGCTGAAGCTGTTCAAGCACTTTTTGCAGTACGGTGTTGCGGAAGGCAGGGTGGCGCGCTGATGTATGATTTTTTAGGGGACGCGAATCTCCATGACGACAAGCCCATCAAGGACTGGGGCGAGGCGGAGTTCCGCACAATCTTCGAATCGATCCAGCGCGTGTTTGGCGCGGACATCGCGTGGCAGCTTCTTTACCGTTTGATTCAGTTGCGCGCCGGTGAAATCAACGAGGTGCAGTTTAACGGCGCGGGTAATCCCTTGGAGGCAATGTCGATGCATCCGGAGGGCGCGGAATTAAAAGAGGGTGCGCCGGAGGAATTCATGGAAGGGCTCATGGAGGAGCTGATGGACAACATGAGCGCCGAGGAGCTCTCCGAAGAGGAGCTGGAGGAGCTTCTGGGCGAGGACTACGACTACGAAGACTTCGACGACGACGATGATGCGGACGACGAAGACGACGATGATGACGACGATTACCGCGACCGCTACGGCAACGCCGGAAGGTTTTTCTGATGAAGATTCTCATTGTTTCCGATACCCATCGCAAGCACGCTTTGATTTTAAAGGCAATCGGGCTTGAGGCGCCCTTCGACGCCCTCATTCACTGCGGCGACATCGAGGGGGACATCGACGCGATTTTGGATGATGTTGAGTACCCCGTTACGGTCGTGCGCGGCAATATGGACAATTCCCCCTGGTATTCCTACGAGGACGATGAAATTATCGAGGCGAAGGGACATAAGATTTTTGTGACGCACGGGCATAAGTACGGCGTCAATTACGGGCTGAACGATTTAAAGCAGGCGGCGAAGGAAGCGGAATGCGACATCGCCTGCTACGGACACCTGCATGTGCCCGCGGTCGCGGAAGAGGACGGTGTCTTGCTCATCAACCCCGGCTCCCTTGCCCAGCCCAGGCAGAACAGCGCAAAGCCCTCGTACTGCGTGTTGATGATCGACGAGGCCGGCCGGCTGGACGCGGAGATAAGGTATCTTCCGGGGTATTTGTTGATATAAGGTAATATCCGAAACGGATGACAAAAGGGACAGGTCCAAATGTCACCTTGCAGTACAGGTGACATTTGTACCCGTCCCTTTTGTCATCTAGTGAGTCACCGTACCCGTCCCCCTGACTCATTTTTGAGCAACAAAAAAGTAGCGCGTAGGGGAATCGAACCCCTGTTTCCGCCGTGAGAGGGCGGCGTCTTAGCCGCTTGACCAACGCGCCACAGCAAAGACTATCTTACATGATTTCGTGGGGAAATGCAAGTAGAAATTGGTGACGGAATTATTTTTTTATGTTACAATAAATTGTCAGACAATTTTGGAGGTATTATTTTGAGTAACAAGAAACGACGCATGGCCGCGCGCGTAATCGCGGCAATTTTAATCATTGTTTTTATTCTTGCCCTGTTCTCGTCGATGTTTCAGGTGAACGCGCAGGCGGCGACACCGGAGGCGCAGCTTCAGGCATACGCAAACTACAAGGTCATCTATGTCGTCGGGGACAAGCAGATTCCTGTGGGTGCGGAAGCCATCCAGTATTCGCTTGTGACTGCGGCGAACTTGGAGTCCGTGCGGGCGGACGCGAGAAGACCCTCGAATCCCGGTAGCGGGAAGGTGCTCTGCGGCGGGATTGAGATGGAGCTGCCCAAAGAGCTGTACGACATGGGCGGGTATATCACGGATGTCTACGGAAACATCATGATCTCCGAGGCGGCGCTGTGCAATTATATTTCGGCGGTGCTTTCTCCCTATACAACCGTGGGAAAGACGCGGATGTTTATGACGACCGCAGGTGTCTTGCGTACCGTGGGCGGCGGCAATTTCGGCATCGGGGTGGACCTGAAGACGGAGCTGGGTTTTCTGCGGGACGCGATTTTGACCCATACGCAGAGCGCACGCATTCCCGTCATGACGGCGGGCGGTACCAGCGCACCCGTTTACATCGAGCCCACGGCGGCGCTTCTTCCCGTTGCGGGGAATGCGCTTTACGATATCGGGATGACCTATGTGGAAATCGATTTGACGAATCAGAGTCTTTACTATTATAAGGACGGTGCGCTCTTGCTTTCGACGTCCATCGTGTCCGGCGACATGAAACGGAACCGCGCGACACCGGAGGGCGTGTTCTACTTATACAGCAAGCAGCGTAACCGGACGTTGAAGGGCGAGGACTACGAAGCGTTTGTGCGGTACTGGATGCCCGTGTACGGAAACATCGGGCTGCACGACGCGAGCTGGAGAGGGCGGTTTGGCGGCTCGATTTACCAAACGAACGGAAGCCACGGCTGCATCAATATGCCCACCGCCGCTGCGAAGCAGCTCTATGAGGCGGCGGAGCTTGGAACGCCGGTGGTGGTGTATTACTGAGTGAGTCAGGGGGACGGGT
>JAFSRL010000159.1 GCA_017446125.1 Lachnospiraceae bacterium | reverse complement strand
TAGCAGAAAAGAATGGCGCTACCCTGAAAAGGGTTGTGGATGAGTCCACGCCGGATATCACATACATATTAGAGCATAAAGCCGGTTCCGCACTAATCAAACTACGCGTAATGAACGCCATCAGCCAGGTGCCGAAAGCTGCACCATGGGTAAACGAACAGTGCATCAGACGATATGGAAAAGCTATCAACTGGAGTGTTTTCTTGTGTTATGATCGGGACGATTACAGGGCTGACATTACGAAATTCAGGGAGGGCGACTGGGCTCTACTGAGGAAAAGAATCAGAAAAGGTGTCATGATTGTTGATGTTGCAGCAAGTGCCGACATTGAAGATATCATGCTACAGGATATTGAGGGAGTCTGCGCTTATCTTAGAATCGATGTGCCTGTGTCGCTGGAGGGACGACGTGGTAAGGCTAAAATGAAACACCTTTTTCGATCCTGTGGCAATGCCTATCATGAGGGAGCCAGAGCAAGGGAGCTCATCCGATCCCTGGATATGCAGAAAATAATGAATACTGGTGTTTTGCCATTGAAAGAGATTGAAACCGCATTTTTCGAATGAGTCACTACTTTTTGTCCCAAAATCAGTGACTCATTTCGAAAAACAGGTAATAAACGACGCTTTTTAGGAATGAGTCACTGTACCCGTCCCCCTGACTCACACGCATTCCTTGACGCAGGTGAAGAGAAGCGCTTATCATTTAATTAACGATAACGCGTCATCATTTTGGGAGGAATCTATGTCCAACTTGGTTTTAAAGGGTATCTGCAAAACCTATCCGAACGGCTTTGAAGCAGTCAAAGATTTCAATCTTGAAATTGAGGATAAAGAATTCATCATCTTCGTCGGGCCGTCCGGTTGCGGAAAGTCCACAACCCTGCGTATGATTGCGGGGCTGGAAGACATTTCTGCCGGCGAGCTTTACATCGACGGCAAGCAAATGAACGATGTCGCTCCAAAAGACCGCGACATCGCAATGGTCTTCCTCTATTTCGATCTTGCCGGCAAGGCTGTCACCGCGCGCATGGAGCCTTCCACCTCCCTGCATCCCGGTGACGCCGTGAAAGTAACCTTTGACCCGGAAAAGATTCATGTATTCGACAAGGACACCGAAAAGGTGATTACCAACTGATGGAAAAAAGATTTGAATCCCTGTTAAGCAATTTTCACGCACGCTTTCCTTCATCGGAGGGTGTGCGCTTCTTTTCCGCGCCCGGACGCACGGAAATCATCGGCAATCACACCGATCACAACGGCGGACGAATTCTTGCCGCGGCAATCACGATGGAAACAATCTGCGCGGCAGCGCCATCCGGAGATAACACGCTTACCCTGATTAGTGAAGGGCACTCAAAATCTGTCATCATCCCGCTTTCCGATTTGCAGTCGGTTCCAAAGGAACAGGGATCGCTTTCCCTTGTCGCCGGTATGATTGACGGTGCAATCCGTGATGGCTGGCAGGTGGGCGGTTTAAACATTTATGTCTCTTCGACCGTCATCCCCTCCGCGGGCGTTTCCTCTTCCGCCTCCTTCGAAATGATGTTTATGAGCGTCCTGAATCATTTCTTCCATGACGGGAAGGCGGACCTCGCGACCTGTGCGCGTATCGGGCAATATGCGGAGAACGTCTTCTGGAATAAGGCAAGTGGTCTCATGGATCAGATGGCGTGCGGTCACGGCGGCACAATCCTTTTGGACTTTGCGGATGGCGCGTCCTGTACGCCCGTCGATTTTGATTATGAGCGTTTGGGGTATGATCTTGTCATCGTGAACACCGGCAAGGGACACGCAGACCTCTCCGCCGCCTATTCCTCCATCCCCGGCGAGATGCGGCTCGTTGCGGCTGCCTTTGGCAAAAAGAATCTGTGCGAAATTTCGCGGGACGACTTTTATGACCGCTTACCAAAGCTGCGGCAGGAAATCGGAAACGACCGCGCAATCCTGCGCGCGATTCATTACTACGAGGAATGTGCCCGCGTGGATGCCGCTGCCGCCGCTGTGAAAGAAGAGCGCTTTGATGAAGTCCTGCGCCTGATTGAGGAAAGCGGTCATTCCTCCTGGGAAATCCTTCAAAACTGCGTTGTGGAAGGACTTCCGGAAGAACAACCGATTCCGGCAGCGCTTGCGCTGACAAGATTATTCCTGGAAAAACATCACTGCGGTGTCACCCGCATCCACGGCGGCGGCTTTGCCGGCGTCATCATGACCGTTGTCAAAAAGGAATTTTCGGATGCCTATCTCGACTATATGACCCCGTTCTTTGGTGCGGAGAATATTTACCGCACCGCCATCAATCCATCAGGTGCCGGTGAGCGGTGCGTTCGTTGATTGCGCTCCTCTCTCTTCCGGGTGCAGGCCGAAGATGCCGCCAAGGTACAGAAAGCCGCAGTAGCCCTCCTCATTTGGCAATGAGAGTGCATCATACCCCGCGGGAATCGTAAAGGTCATCCGGTTTCCGCGATATTCGCCGTCAAGAAAACTGACCTTGAGCGTCACGTCCGGACGATTCGCCAGTGCCTGCATCACCATCTTATGAAAGGAAATCCAGCGGGATGTCTTCACCTCGACGGTCGCGCCCTGCGGGGCATCCATAATCTTTTGCATCGTGGTTTTACTGAACACGCCGTAGGCGGAAACCGGGATGCGGTAAAGTACTTCGCCGCAGGAATCGCACCGGCAAACCATCTCGCCGTCGTTATGCGCATCGGCTTCATAAACGGTCTCCCAGTGAACGGACGCGTGTCCGCCTGCGCAGCCTGCAGAACCACTGACTGCGGCAGTACCCGAGGTATAATAGACGCCACCCTGCGCATTCAACCCAATTCCGTTGCCTCCGGTCGCATTTACACTGGCGCCGTTTTCTATGGTGATTCTGCCACCCGCGGAAATGCCGTTTTGTCTGCCGTTAGAAATAACCGTAGACTGCCTGTCAATGAACACATCGCCACTTTGGGATCTGATCCCGTCGGCATCGGAACCGGCCTGCGCCGTGACGGTGCTGTTTTTTATGGTGAGATTACTACCTGCAGATATCCCGTGAATGCTAGGTGCACCAATGCTAGCCTCTATATTCGCATTCTCAATGACCAACTCCCCATTTGCTCTAATAAAACCATCACAGGTCAGCTTGCGATCTCCCGTGATGATCATTTTTTGCCCACGAAACACAATGCTATTTATCTGGGTATCATTCTTAACAATCAATGTGAGAGTATCACCACTCCCTATGTTCGGGGAAGTGATGTTAACACCAAAACCAATATACCTAAGAACACCACCGCTATAGAGGATGGGGGCGTTTAGGTCAATCGTTACCGGTGCGCCAGGATTGGCAGGATCGTAAATCGTCAATGTATTACCGTCCAGCTCCGCCCTGTAGTCCGCCGCATGCGCGACCAACGGCGTGACGACCAGCCCTGTCCCGACGGATACCACCAGTACCATCGCCGCGCATAACAGCGATGCCGCCTTCCGTAATCCGTTTCTTTTTGTGTCTGTTTTCATATCGCCTCTCCTCTCTCTGTCAAGCACCTCATCCGGCATTACGCCGGGAATGTCACCCGCGACTTTATTTTAACACAACAACCGTAACAAAACCGTAACACAGGCGGTCTTTTCCATGGTCACGGTCTAGCATTAATGATTCTTATACAAGAAGTGTTCCAAAAGTGTTCAATCAGAACACTTTTGGAACAGAATGACATGGCAAAACGGGGCCTGTTATTTAGCGCGTTCCCTTATCGTACGGAATGCCTTCCGCCTTGGGCGCTCTCGAATTCGTTGAGGCGAACACAAGGACAACGAGCGAAATAATGTATGGCATCATGTTGTAAATCGTGCCGGGAAGTCCCAGAGATGCAAGAAGCGGGAAGCCGGTATACACGTTGGACAACGCGCGGAAGAATCCGAAGAGCAGCGCCGCAAGCGCGATGTTCACCGGTTTCCATTGTCCGAAAATCATAACGGCGAGCGCCAGAAACCCAAAGCCCGCAACGCCCACTTCAAACTTCCACTCGGAAACGCCTGCCGTGATATAGACGATACCGCCCAGACCTCCCAGCATACCGGAAATCAAAACACCGGCCCAACGCATCTTTAACACATTGATTCCCACGGAGTCCGCCGCCTGCGGATGCTCGCCGCACGCCATTAAACGCAGCCCGAACCGCGTTCTGTAGAGCACGATGTGCGCCGCGATAAGTGCAAGAAGCGCCACTAACATGAACCAGTTGAACTGGAAGGAGCCGATGTTCACAATAAACGCTTCCTTGGGTTTGATGTACTGGATAGTTGCAGAGACGTTGTCGGGATTCTCCGCCATATTGATTGCCTTAACAAAAACCGTTGCCGCCGCAGCCGCGAGCATGTTCATGGCGGTTCCCACCAGTGTCTGGTCCGCCTTGAAATTGATTGCAGCAATCGCCAGCAGGAAGGAATACAAAACACCCGAAAGGATGGAAACCGCAATGACCGCTAAGATGATGACAAAGACACCTGATGCTTCCGGCAGGTATTTCATTGTCAATGCACCGCCCAGGGCTCCCATCACCATGATGCCCTCAAGCCCTAAGTTGATGACACCGGAGTGCTCCGAAAAACAGCCGCCCAATGCCACAAGCATCAGAACCGACGCAAACAGAATTGTATATTGAATCAGTAATATCATGACTGCTCGCCTCCTTCCCTGTTGACGCTGCCTTCTTCTGCCTCGCGCATGGCGCGTACCTTCTCCAAATCACGTTCTTGTCTTGCACGGATTCTCGCGTTGATAAAGGTCTTAAAGAAGAGCACAAATGCGCACAGATAAATGATGATTGCGCTGATCAAATCAGAAATCTGTGACGGGTAAACCACCTTGTCGATGTACGCGCCGCCGGACGTGATGTGCTGGATAAAGTAGGAAGAAAAGACGGTCCCGATCGGATGCAGGGCTCCTAAGAAGGTCGCCGCAATTCCGTTGAATCCCATGCCGGGCACAGAGGACTGTGTCACACTCCACTGTTCGAATCCGGTCAGGTAAAGGAAGGCGCCGCCTAAGCCTGCCAGACCGCCGCCAATCATTAAACTCAGGATGATGTTCTTGTTTCCCTTCATCCCGGCGTACTTTGCCGCGTCCTTATTTAAGCCGGTCGCCCGCAGCTCATATCCGAAAACCGTTTTGTTCTGGATTACCCAGATGATGATTGCGATGATGATGGTGCAGGGAATTGCAATCGTGACGTAATTGTTGTTGGAAAACAGTTTTCCCAGCCCCAATGACGGAAGGATTGCCGCCTTGTTCATTTTCATCACCTGCTCCGTATAAGGGGAAGCAACCTCCTTCACCGGAGTCAGAAGCATGTTCATCAGATACAGCCCGATCCAGTTTAACATGATGCCGGAGATGACCTCGTTCACGTTGCGGTACGCCTTCAGGATGCCCACAATGAGTCCCCAGACGGCGCCTGCGCACACCGCAAAGAGCACGCACAAAAACCACGGCAGCTTTAAGGAAAGCGCCGCATAAAGCGCCATGCCGCTGCCCATGACGTATTGTCCTGCGGCACCGATGTTGAAAAGACCCACCTTATAGCAAAACTGGATGGACAACGCACACATCAGTAAGGGCGCCGTTTTTACCAGCGTGTTGCCCAGGTATTTTCTTTGCGCGGCGGGCGCCGAATAGGTCATGAAGTTCTTTAACAGTGTGACAATCGCCTCACCCGCACCCTTCGCGTTGATGACCGCAAGAACAATGTACCCCAGAATCAGTCCTGCAATGATACACAATACGGATGCTGCGATTGACTGTACGACGGGTCGCGACCAGAAGCTGACTTTTTCTTTCTGATTCATACCGCTTCCCTCCCTTCCTGACGTTTCGCGCCGGCCATGTAAAGACCCAGCTCTTCTCTTGTGGCGGTTTTGGGATCGAACTCTCCCACAATCTCGCCTTCATAGATGACGAGGATGCGGTCGGAAACGCTCATGACCTCCTCCAGCTCCAGGGAAACCAACAGTACCGCACGTCCGTGGTTGCGCTGTTCGATGAGCTGTCTGTGAATGTATTCAATCGCGCCCACGTCAAGCCCTCGTGTGGGCTGCACGGCGACCAAAAGCTTCGGATCCTTGTCCAGTTCTCTTGCAATGATCGCCTTTTGCTGGTTGCCGCCGGACATCGAGCGCGCCATCGTTACGGGTCCCTGCCCGGACCTTACGTCGTACTGTTCGATCAGACGCTCCGCGTACGAACGGATATTGCCGCGTTTCAAAAAGCCTGCGCCGGACTTGAATTCCGGTTCGAAATAGCGCTGTAAAATAATGTTGTTCTCCAGGGAATAATCGAGCACCAGTCCGTGCTTTTGCCGGTCTTCCGGAATGTGACTCATGCCGGAGGTCGAACGCTCCCTGATGGGTGCATGCGTGATGTCTTTTCCGTCCAGCGTCAGCTTTCCCGAAACGAGCGGCTCTAAACCCGTGATGCCGTAGACAAGCTCCGTCTGGCCGTTGCCGTCGATGCCTGCAATGCAGACAATTTCGCCTTCCCGTACCTTGAACGAGACATCCTTCACCGCATTGTTCTTATGAAGCCTGGAGGCAACCGTCATGTTCTCGACATCCAGAATGACGTTGCCGGCTTCCTTGTCTTCCTTATCCACGACAAGCTGCACGTCGCGTCCCACCATCATGCGGGAAAGCTCCGCCACGGTCGTGTCCTTAATCTCCACGGTACCGATGCCCTTGCCGCGACGCAACACCGTGCAGCGGTCCGCAACCTCCAT
>JAFSRL010000158.1 GCA_017446125.1 Lachnospiraceae bacterium | reverse complement strand
GAGTGTGCCTGACGAGGACCGTTTACCGCATCATGAGCAAGGGCGTCTTTCGGCTTCTCATCAGTACCCCGAAGAAACTCCACCACATGCTCCGCGACGCGGGTCTTATCCACATTCCCCACCGCCAAATCCACCTTCTCATCCGCGCGCACCTTCTCCGTATCCGTCTCCACATAACACCCCACGGCAACCACAACCGCATCCGGATTGCGCCTGCGTGCCTGGTGCAGCATCTGGCGGCTCTTGCGGTCCGCGATGTTGGTCACGGAGCAGGTGTTGACGACATAGACATCCGCGATGCCGTGAAAGGGCACGATTTCAAAGCCCTGCGCGAGAAAGGAACGCGCCATGACCTCTGATTCGTAACTGTTTACTTTGCAGCCCAAGCTGTGGAACGCGACCGTGCGCGCCATGCATGCCTCCTTGAAGCGCCTCACCATTGACTTTTGTTTTGAATCGACGTAGTATGATATAAGTGATGAAGCGACGGTAATCCGTATATCATTATTTATAACGCAACAACACACGCAAAAAGAAAAGAGGAACAATAACCATGAAAACCGTAAAAATCTCTTTAAACTCCATCGACAAGGTCAAGTCCTTTGTCAATGATATCGCGCAGTTTGACTATGATTTCGACCTGGTGTCCGGCCGCTACGTCATCGACGCGAAGTCCATTATGGGTATCTTCTCGCTTGACTTAAGCAAACCGATCGACTTAAACATTCATGCGACGGAAGAGGAGCTTCCCGACATCATGAAGATCATCGACAACTACGTCATCTGACGTCAATGATTTCCCCGGTTGCAAAGGCGCGCTCCAGGAGCGCGTCTATTTTTTCCTCCAAAAACACCTCGTGCTTGCGGATTACGTCGACGCGCGGCTTTGTCACGGGGTGCTTCGCGACAAAGATCGTGCAGCAGTCCTCGTAAGGAAGAATCGACGTTTCGTAAGTCCCGATTTTTTCCGACACCGTCACGATTTCCTGCTTGTCGAGCGCAATGAGCGGGCGGAAAACAGGCATCGTCTCCACCACCTCATCCGTGGCGGTCAGCGACTGCATGGTCTGCGACGCGACCTGCCCGATGCTTTCTCCCGTCACAAGCGCAAGGCAGTGGGAATCGATGGCGAGCTTCTCCGCAATGCGCATCATGTAGCGTCGCATCAGAATCGTCAGCTCATCCTTGGGACATTTTTCGTAAATGTACATCTGGATGTCCGTGAAGTTGATGACATGCAGCTTCACCCCGCCGGTGTAGGACGCGATGACGCGTGCGAGATCGACGACCTTTTCCTTCGCGCGTTCGCTCGTATAGGGCGGCGCGTGAAAGTAAACCGCCTCGATGTGCACGCCGCGCTTGGCGACCATGTAACCGGCAACCGGCGAATCGATGCCGCCGGACAACAGAAGCATCGCCTTCCCGTTCGAGCCGATGGGCATACCGCCCGGTCCCTTTAAAATATCCGAATAAATGAAGACGTTCTCGCGCAGCTCGACATGCAAAAGAATCTCCGGATGATGCACGTCGACCGTGAACGCATCAAACGCGTCTAAAATCTTCTCGCCCAGAATCGCGTCGACCTCCATCGAGGTAAGCGGATACTTCTTGTCCACGCGCCGGCACTTGACCTTAAACGTCATGGGATGCGCTGCGGTTGCGCGCCCCGTCTCCACATACACCTCGCGCATAAAGTGCAGCACTTCTTCCGCGATACAATCCGTATCGGGCAGCGCCGAAGGCACACCGTCCGTCTTCTCAATCCGCTTCATCAAAATCGCGGGCGCAATCCCGACAATGCCGAAGACATGCTGCAGCGCCTCGATGGTTTCGTCGAAGTCATAGTCCTGTGCTTCCACATAGATACGTCCCGTGTAGCGCAAAACACGAAAGCTTCCCGTACAGTTTAAGAGCACCGTCTCGATTCTGGCAATGAGCGCGTCCTCGAAGAAGGAGCGGTTCTTTCCTTTTAATGCGACCTCCGCGTAGGAGATCAGTAACGTTGAAAACTGCATTTCTTACATCCTCTGAAATTTTCTGAGTGTTGGCACAACATCCTGTAACGCGTCAAGCGCGGTGACAATCTCTTCCTTTGTTGTTTCCCTCGACAGGCTGAAGCGGATTGTCGAGGACGCGTCCTCGTCACTTAGCCCCGCCGCCTTTAACACCGGCGACACCTTCGGGTGGTTTGTCGCGCAGGCGCTGCCGGCGGAAACATAGATCCCCTTATCCTCAAGCGCGTGCAAAAGCACCTCCGCACGGACACCCCTGACCGTCAGGCTCACGATGTGCGGTGAAGCGGACTCTGTACCCGCGCCGTTGACGATGACGTCCTCCATCTCCTGCAATACGCCTTCGCAAAAGAGGCTGCGCAGTGCACGCATCCGTGCCGCGTCCTCCTCCATCGTCGAAAAAATCTTTTCTGCGGCAAGCCCCGTTCCGGCAAAGCCTGCCACGTTTTCCGTACCGGAGCGCAGGTCGTTTTGCTGACCGCCGCCATGCAACAGGGGCAGAAGCCGCACACCCTTTTTTACATATAAGAAGCCGGCGCCCTTGGGCCCGTGAATCTTGTGCGCACTGACACTGTACAAATCCACCTGCGCGCGGGAAAGGGAAAGCGGCACCTTGCCGTACCCCTGAATCCCGTCCACGTGAAAGAAGATGTCTGAGCGACGCGCCTTGATGATGCGCCCGATTTCCTCGATGGGCTGCACGCTGCCAAGCTCGTTGTTCACCTGCATGACGGAAACTAAAATCGTGTCGTCACAAAGCGCCTCTTCCAAAGCGGAAAGGGAGACGATGCCTTCCTTGTCCACGGGAAGGTAAGTCACGCGAAAGCCTTCCTTTTCAAGCTGCGCCGCAGCCTCTGCCACCGCCGGATGCTCAATCGCGGTCGTAATCACGTGATTTCCCGTGCGGGCATACGCGTGCGCAACGCCCAAAAGCGCTAAGTTGTCAGACTCCGTGCCGCCGGAGGTGAAGAGAATCTCATTCGGCTTGCACTTCAGGGTCCTTGCGATTTGCTCCAAAGCGGTTTTGATGCGGCGCTCCGCCTTCACACCCAAAGCATGCATGCTCGAAGGGTTGCCGTAATTGTTTACCAGGATTTCATTGATGAGCGCGGCGACCTCGTTGTCACACCGTGTCGTCGCGGCGTTGTCCAAATATACTTCCATTATGACTCCAGTTGAAAGACCAGCCAGGACAGCAGCGCCATGCCGGCGGTCTCCGTGCGCAAAATCCGGCGTCCCAGGGTGATGACGCTTGCGCCCTTCTCCTTACAAAGCTGCACTTCTTCTTTGGAAAAACCGCCCTCCGGTCCCACAAAAACAGCGACGGTGCTTTCCGGTTTGATTGCGCGGATCACTTCCCGCGTTTCTTCCATTGCAGATACGCTTTCTTCCTGCGCAAGCTCATAGGGCAGTAAGAAAACATCCGCCTCCTGCGCAAGCACACAGGCTTCCGGAAAGCGCATTACGAAAGAGACTTCCGGAATCATGCCCCGGCGGCTCTGCTTCGCGGCAGCTTCCGCAATCGCCTGCAGTCTCGCAACCTTCTTTTCGGCCCTGCCCGGGGCAAGCTTGACGATGCTGCGCTCACAGGCGACCGGAACGATTTTTGCAACACCCAGCTCCACCGCCTTTTGCGTGATGAGCTCCATCTTGTCCGCCTTGGGGAGTCCCTGGAAGAGCGTGATGCGCGCGGGCAGCTCGACGCCTTCCTTCTTAATAAAACGCAGCTCGCCCGTGACGGCGCCTTCTTCCGTTGCGACAATCCCGAACCGGTATTCTGCCGTGTCGCTTTCTGCTGTGCTGCTGACGGAAAACTCCTCACCAACCTTCATCCGGAGCACATGCATGATGTGGTGGGCATCGTCCCCGCGGATGACGACGGTTTTATGATCCGCCGAAAAGGCATCTTCTTGTGCAAAAAAGTGATTCATTACAGAATTATAGCATAATTGCATATTTTTTTGCCGTATAGTAAGATAATAGGTGATGTTTTAATACGGTTTCAACGGAGAATGTATGCAGAATCAGGATTTGGGGAACACACAATTTTTCCAGGTGCCCGTCGACTCGGACACGCCCGCGAGCAAGGTTTTGAGCGTGGTCTATGAGGCATTGATGGAGAAGGGGTACAATCCGGTCAACCAGATCGTGGGGTACATCATGTCGGGCGACCCGACCTACATCACCAGCCACAACGGTGCCAGGGCGCTCATCATGAAGGTGGAGCGCGACGAGCTGGTGGAGGAGTTATTACAGAGTTACATCGCCGGCAACAACTGGGAAACGAAGTAAGGAATGCGCATTCTGGGCCTTGACTACGGTGCGCACACGGTGGGCGTTGCCGTGAGCGACGAAACGGGAAAGATCGCGACCCGTTTGGAAATCATCCGGAGAAAGACAGAGTCCCACGAGCGAAAGACCCTTGCACGCATCGAGGCGTTGTGTGAAACGTACGGCATTGAAGCGATTGTTCTGGGGCTGCCCCTGAACATGGACGGTTCGGAATCGGAGCGTGCCGCGAAAACACGCGCGTTCATGGAACGGCTTATTCGGCGCACGGGACTTCCCGTGTATTTACAGGACGAGCGTTTAACTTCGGTCGAGGCCGAAGAGATTATGAAGGAAACGGGCATTAAGCCCGGAGACTACAAGCAATACGTGGATATGATCGCCGCGGAGGTGATCCTGCAGGATTACTTAAACGCACGGGAGGCGGCATGGAAAAGATAACATTGGAAGACGCGGACGGCACAATGACGTTCTGCGTGTTGGAACAGACAGTACTGAACGGAAAATCTTATATCCTTGTTACGGAAGACGAAGAGGGCGACGCGGAGGCCTTTGTGCTGCGGGACGATTCCGCACAGGCGGATACGGAAGCGCTCTATTCTTTTGTGGAAGACGATGACGAATTGAACGCCGTCGGCGAAATCTTCAAAAAACTGTTAGAGGAAGACGATACCGCACTTTCCGTTTGAAGTGTCTGTACGGAAAATACGGAGGTTTATTTTGAAAAACAGAAAAGGCAATCATGGCGGGCATAAGATACAGATCATCCCGCTGGGCGGTCTGGAACAGATCGGCATGAACATCACGGCATTCCGCTACGAAGATTCCATCATCGTGGTGGACTGCGGCTTATCCTTTCCGGATGACGATATGTACGGCATCGACTTAGTCATTCCGGACACCACCTATTTACAGGAAAACATCGACAAGGTCAAGGGCTTTGTCATCACGCACGGACATGAGGACCATATCGGTGCGCTGCCCTATGTGCTGCGCGACGTGAACGTTCCCGTTTACGCGACGCGCTTAACGATGGGCATCATCGAGAACAAGCTCACAGAGCATGAACTCATGGATGTCACAAAACGCAAGGTCGTCACCTTCGGGCAGTCAATCAACCTGGGCGACTTCAACGTCGAGTTCATCAAGACGAATCACTCGATTGTGGATGCGGCGGCGCTGGCGATTTATTCCCCCGCCGGCATCATCATCCACACCGGCGACTTCAAGGTGGACTACACACCGGTCTACGGCGACCCCATCGATTTGCAGCGTTTTGCGGAAATCGGAAAAAAGGGTGTGCTTGCAATGCTGTGCGATTCCACAAACGCGGAGCGCCCGGGCTCGACCGCGAGCGAAAAGACCTTAGGTCCCATGTTCAACGCGCTCTTTGAGCAGCATGCGGATACCCGCATCATCATCGCAACCTTTGCCTCGAACGTCGACCGTGTGCAGCAGATTATCAATACCGCGTACAAGTTCGGCAGAAAGGTTGTGGTCGAAGGCCGCAGCATGGTGAACATCATCCGCACGGCGCAGGAGCTGGAGTGCTTAAAGATTCCGAAGAACACCCTGATTGACATCGAACAGTTAAAGGACTTCCCGGAGGAGAAGACGGTCATCATCACGACCGGCTCCCAGGGAGAGAGCATGGCGGCATTATCGCGCATGGCGAACGGACAGCACCGGAAGATTTCGGTGGGCAAGAACGACACCATCATCTTCTCCTCGCACCCGATTCCCGGAAACGAGCGCGCAATCACGAACGTCATCAACGAGCTGATGGAAAAGGGTGCCGATGTCATCTTCCAGGACGTGCATGTCTCCGGGCATGCCTGCCAGGAGGACATCAAGCTCATGTACACGCTTGTAAAGCCGCAGTACGCGGTTCCCGTGCACGGCGAATTCAAGCACCTAAAGGCACAGGCAAAGCTGGTGCGCGACTTAGGCATCCCGAAGGAGAACACCTTCCTGCTGCGTTCCGGCGAGGTGCTGGAGCTGAACGAGGACGGCGCGGAGATTACGGGACGCGTGCCCACCGGCGCGGTGCTTGTGGACGGTCTGGGCGTGGGCGACGTGGGCAACGTCGTTTTGCGCGACAGACAGCGGCTGGCGCAGGACGGCATCGTCATCGTTTCCTTCTCCGTCAACACGGCAAGCTTAGAGCTTGTGGCGGGCCCCGACATCATCTCGCGCGGCTTTGTTTATATGAAGGAATCGGATGACATGATCGGCGAAGCCGTCGACATCGCGGAAAAGGAAATCCTGAAGTTCCTGGACAAGGGACGGCTGGATTTCAACAAGTTAAAGATTGCGGTTCGTGACGCGCTGGGCGATTATATATGGAAGGAATACAAACGCAGGCCCATGATTATGCCTGTGTTAACGGACATTACGGTATAAGGAACAACTCAGATGGCGGAAAAGAAGATTGGCATTTCCATACTCGAAGGCATTGTGAAGGCGCTCTTGATTGTCGCAATCTGTTACGCGACATATCACTATGCGCGTGTCGCGTACGACTACGGGTATCATATCTATAACCAGACACCCATGTCGACGGGCGAAGGCATGCCGGTGCATGTCACGATTCCGGAGAACACCGGCGTATCGGAAATCGGGCGCATCTTAAAGCGCGCCGGACTCATCGACGATGTGCGGCTGTTCACCTTACAGGAGCGCTTAAGCGCGTACCACGGAAAATTACAGCCCGGGGAATATGACTTATCCACGGCGATGACGCCGGACGAGATGATGGCAATCATGGCGCAAAACGCACTTAAGACGGAGGAAGAGTAAGGCATGGGCGATAAGATTAACGTGGAAGAGCTCTTCGGCAAAAACGTCTTTACGATGCGCAAGATGAAGAAGGTGCTTGCGCCGGATGTGCTGCAGGAGGTCGAGCAGGTCATCTACCACGGCGGCGAGCTTTCGATGAAGTCCGCGGACGCCGTGGCGCACGCGATGAAGCAGTGGGCGGTGGAGAACGGCGCGACGCATTACACGCACTGGTTCCAGCCCTTAACCGGCATCACCGCGGAAAAGCACGATGCCTTTGTGACAAAGCCGGATGAGAACGGGAAGATGATTACCTCCTTCACCGGCAAGATGCTCATCAAGGGCGAGCCGGACGCGTCTTCGTTTCCCTCAGGCGGCTTACGCGCGACCTTTGAGGCACGCGGCTACACCGCGTGGGACATCACCTCCCCCGCCTTCTTAAAAGAAACCGCGTCCGGTGTGACGCTTTGCATTCCGACCGCGTTTTGCTCCTATACGGGAGAGGCGCTCGACAAAAAGACGCCGCTTTTGCGCTCGATGGAAGCCATCAGCAAGCAGGCGCTGCGGCTTGTGAAGCTGTTCGGAAACGACAGGGCAAGCCGGGTGAATGTCTCCGTCGGACCGGAGCAGGAATACTTTTTGGTTGACTGGGAGATGTCACAGGAGCGTGATGATTTGATTTTCACGGGCCGGACACTCTTCGGCGCCGCCCCGCCCAAGGGACAGGAGATGGAGGACCATTACTTTGGTGTCATCAGAGAGCGTGCCGGGGCCTTCATGAAGGATTTGAACGAGGAGCTGTGGAAGCTGGGTGTGCCGGGACGCACGCAGCACAAGGAGGTGGCACCCGGGCAGCATGAGCTCGCGGTCATTTATGAAACGGCGAACATCGCGGTCGACCACAACCAGATCGTGATGGAGACGATGAAGCGTGTTGCCGAGTATCACGGGATGCGCTGCCTATTGCATGAGAAACCGTTTGCCGGCGTGAACGGCAGCGGCAAGCACGTCAACTGGTCGCTGTCGACGGACGACGGGGTGAATCTCTTAGACCCCGGCGACACGCCCAACGACAACATTCAGTTTTTGATGATTTTATCCTGTATGCTAAAGGCGGTGGACGACCACGCGGACATTTTGCGGCAGAGTGCGTCCGACGTGGGTAACGACCTGCGCTTAGGTGCGGACGAAGCGCCGCCCGCCATCATTTCCGTTTTTCTTGGGGCGCAGTTGGAGGACGTTGTGCGGCAGCTCGTGGAGACCGGTGTCGCGGCATCCTCGATTCAGGGCGGCATCTTAAAGACCGGTGTATCGACGCTGCCGGATTTGGAGCTTGACGCCACGGACCGCAACCGGACCTCGCCCTTTGCTTTCACCGGCAACAAGTTTGAGTTCCGCATGGTGGGAAGCGCGGATTCCGTCGCAAGCCCCGTGACCGCGATGAACGCAATCTTCGCGAAGGCGTTTTCGGACGCCGCGGACGTTCTGGAGCAGGCGGAAAACAGGGAGCTTGCCATCCACAACCTGATCAAGGAAAACCTGCGCAACCACAGGCGCATCATCTTTAACGGCAACGGCTATTCGCAGGAGTGGGTGAAGGAGGCTGCACGCCGCGGCTTAAAAAACATTCCTACGATGATTGAGGCGGCGGACGTTTTGACGCTGCCGGAGACCGTGGCGACCTACGAAAAGTTTGGCATCTTTACCGCGTCGGAGCTTTCCTCGAGACAGGAGATTATCTTTGAGACCTACGTGAAGACGATCAACATCGAGGCGCTCACGATGATGAATATGGCAAATACGCAGATTCTGCCGGCGGTCATGCTGTATGCGGGAAAGCTCGCAAAAAGCGTGAATGCCGTGAAGGAAGCGGGCGCGGACGCGTCCGTGCAGGCGGCGGAATTAAAGGAGATTCAGAAGTACTTAAAGGAAATGAAGCGTGCGCTCGACGCGTTGCAGCGCGAAGAAAAGAAGGCGGGCGCGATGGAGGAAACCCGCGCGCAGGCGTTCTGTTACTTAAACAAGGTAAAGCCCGCGATGGAAAAGCTCAGGGAAAGCGCGGACGCGCTGGAACAGCTCGTCGACAAACGCGCGTGGCCCTTCCCGACGTACGCGGATCTGATGTTCTCCGTGGAATGATCTGAAGGAAATCACTTCGAACGTGAACCGCATGGAATGCAAAAAAACCATCAGGAACGTCATCACAGCGGTGTTGTCCACCTGGGCGATGCTGCTGTTGTTTCATGTCTCCATGCGCGCCTTCATCGCGCCGTTTTTGTTTGCGGCGTTGTACCTTTTGTTTTCGCGCACAAAGGAGGAGCGCTTTGTCTTTCCGCAGGATTTTCTCGCCCTTCTCTATACGCTCCTCACCCTGATGGCGGAGCACAAGCGCTTAACGGAGCCCTTTGATTCCGCACTGTTTCGCGTGATGACGCTCATCATCTTCACTGCGGGACTCTTTCTGTTGTTGTCCGCTGCCGTACGGGCGGTCTTTGCGTGGATTGCAAAACAAAAAACTAAGAAGGAAGAAGAACCCTTGAAGCATGTCTTTCTCATCACCTTCCTTGCCTGCATGCTGTGTTACCTGCCGTACTACTTATATGAATACCCCGGGATCTGTTCGCCGGATTCCATCGTGCAGCTTGAACAGGCGGCAGGCTTGCGTTCGTACTCCAACCACCATCCGATTGTGCACACCTACATCCTGTCGCTGTTTTACCGGTTCGGCGAAAACACCTTAAACAACGTCAATATGGGGCTTGCCTTTTACACCTTTGTCCAGATGACGTTTTTATCGCTTTGCTGCGCGTACCTCAACCGTACGATTCAGGTTTTGCTGCGGGGAAGAAAACGCATCGTAAACATTCTGACGATGCTGTTCTTTGCCTTGCTGCCCTTCAACGGCGTGTTTGCGGTCGCTGTCTGGAAGGACATTCCCTTCACCGGCATTGTGATGCTGTTCATGTCCTTAACCGCACGCATCGTGTATGACGACCAAACGGAGGAGATGTTTTCAAAAACAAACCTCCTGCGCATTGTTTCGCTCTTTCATCTGGCGACGGCACTTTGCGTCTTCCGCTCGAACGGCTTTTACATGATGCTGTTGCTCTTACCTTTCTTTCTTGTTTTCCTGTTCCTGCAACGAGAAAAGGAAGAGGGCGCTCAAAAGAAGCTTCCGCTTGCGTATGCCTGCGCGCTTATTCTTGCCGTGGCGTGCGCCGTTTACTTCCGCGGGCCCGTGCTGCAATCCCAAAAGGTTACGCAGCCGGACTTTGTGGAATCGCTCTGCGTGCCCTTGCAGCAGGTGGCGAGGGTCATCGTGAACAACGGTGCGCTGACAGAAGGGGAACAGGAACTGATTGCGAACGTCATTGAGACAGAGCACGTCAAGAGCGTCTACGCGGAAGACTTCGCGGACAACATGAAGGAGCTGGTGCGCGCGGGAAACCAGCAGTACCTTGTGGAGCATAAGGCGGAGTTTTTCCGCCTCTGGCTGCGCCTCGGGTTGCGTTACCCCGGAACCTATTTGCAGGCATGGATTGCGTTGACGAAGGGCTACTGGTATCCGGACGTTGCCTACCACACGGCATGGATTGACGGAATCATCGAAAACGATGTGGGCGTTTACCACGCGCCGGTCTTGCGCGGCAGGATTGTGGTCAAGATAAAGGAAATCGTCTTAAAGGCGGGAGAGTTTGTACCGGGCTTAGGGCTTTTGTTCAGCATGGGCACCTATACGTGGCTTTTGTTGTTTGCGGCGGCATGGAAGGCAAACAAAAAACGCCTTCCGGTGTTTGATAAAGGATGGCTCATCCTTCTCATTCCGGCGGCGTTGCTTGTGACGCTGTTCCTTGCCACCCCGACCGCGACGGAGTTTCGCTACGCGTACCCGGTTGTGATGACAATGCCTTTGTTTTTCCTGACTGGGCTAGAAGGATTCGAACCTTCGAAATGACGGAGTCAGAGTCCGTTGCCTTACCGCTTGGCGATAGCCCAATGTGTATTGCTACAACAAAACAGTTTACACCACGAAGCAAGAAAAGTCAAACAAGGAGGAAAAATCGTTGTACACATTTGAAAGCGTCATTCGTTACTCGGAAACAGATCACAACGGCATCCTGACATTGCCGGCGCTTTTGGATTACTTTCAGGACTGCTCCGTGTTCCATTCGGAAAACGCGGGCGTCGGATACCGCAAGCTCTTAAACGAGCGCATCGCCTGGGTCATCAACGCCTGGCAGATCCGGGTGAAGCGTTACCCCGCCCTGTGCGAGGAGGTCGTCATCGGAACACAGCCTTATGAATTAAGAGGCTTTTTGGGACTGCGCAACTTCCTTTTGAAAACGAAGGCAGGCGAAACGCTTGCGGTTGCAAACAGTGTCTGGTCCCTGGTCAACTTGGACACCCTGATGCCCATCCGCATTCCGGAGGACATGCTACAGGCGTACCCCTTAAGTGAAAAGCTCGAAATGGATTACGCGCCGCGCAAGCTCCCCTTCCCGCAGGAGGGCGACATCAAGGAGCTGCCGCAGGTGAAGGTCGTACCGCACCACCTCGACACAAACGACCACGTCAACAACGGACAGTACATCAAAATCGCAATGGACTTTCTCGCGGAGGGCGAGGTGAAGCAACTGCGCGCGGAGTACCACAGGCAGGCATTCTTGGACGATGTCTTCCACCCGCGCCTTCATACGGGCACGGCCGAAGACGGCGCAAAAAAATACACCGTCTCGCTGGACGATGCATCGGGAAAACCCTACTGTGTAATCGAGTTAACGTATTAAACACGCATATCAAAATTGCCGCCCACGTTCGGATTGACGGAAAGCTCCATCGAGCTGTCCATCATCTGGACCATGGCGGCGCCGGCATCCTTCATCATGTCGAGATTCTTGTCGAGCATGGCGACACCGAAGCTGTTCATTGTGTTGATTTGCGCTAAGTTCATGGACAGCGCTGCAACATCCAGGTGCATGTGACCTCCAAAAGCCTGTTATCAGATACATCCTAATTATATCAAATCGCGTGTCGAAAGTCAAATATTCTGATAGATTTTATGATATTTTCAGACAAATATCTTCGGCGCACGCCGGAAACAGGTCCCGAAACATGAAAAATTCACAAAAAAACAGCGTTTTTTATGGCAATTTCACCGAAGATAGATTAGAATGGTTCATATAATGGTTTTTTGTGCGAATTGGGGTCGCACAGAAAGGGGGTATATGGTTTCCAATCAGGTATTGCAAAACACAATCGACGGCATCAAGGCCATTTCCCATCTCGACTTTTGTGTATTGGACTTGGACGGTCGCGAGGCGGCCGCAACGTTGGATGTGCCGGAAGAAGTGGTGAAGGCCGCGCTGACCTTCGCGCGTTCGGATGCGGAGGCACAGGAGGTGCGGGGGGATCAGTATTTCAAAATCTTTGACGAGCAGCAGCCCGAGTACGTCCTCGTCGCGCTGGAGGGCGGCGAGAGCACGTATGTGGTGGGCAAGATGGCGGCGTTCCAGATTGAGAACCTGCTCATCGCGTATAAGGAACGGTTTGATAAGGACAACTTCATCAAGAACCTTCTGCTCGACAACCTGCTTTTGGTGGATGTGTACTCGCGCTCGAAAAAGCTGCACATCCCGACAGACTTAAGGCGCGTGACGATGATTGTCGAAAGCGCACGCGTCAAGGAAATCAATGTGCTGGAGGTTGCGAAGAGCCACTTCGGCGCCGGCAATGATTTCGTGACGGAGGTCGATGAGAACAACGTCATCATTGTCAAGGACATCTCCGACATCGACGACGCGGATGGAATCGCGAAGTGCGCGGAGAAGTTCATGAAGCGCCTCGAGAAGGAGGGCGTGGACGATGCCCGCATCGCGTACGGCACGGCGGTGAACGAAATCCGGGAGGTCAGCCGGTCCTTCAAGGAAGCGAAGATGGCGCTTGACGTGGGCAGGATTTTCTTCGACGAGCGCAGGATTATCTGCTATTCGGAGCTGGGCATCGGAAGACTGATTTACCAGTTGCCCATCCCGTTATGCAAGATGTTCATCAAGGAAATTTTCTCCGGAAAGAATCCGGACAACTTTGATGAAGAGACCCTGACGACGATTGACAAGTTTTTTGAAAACAACTTAAATGTCTCGGAAACCTCGAGGCAGCTCTTCATACACCGCAACACTTTGGTCTACCGTCTGGACAAACTCCAGAAGACAACGGGACTGGACCTGCGCGTGTTTGAGGACGCCATCACGTTCAAGATCGCGTTGATGGTCGTCAAGTACATGAAGTATGTAAACACGTAACCGCAAGGAGAATGCAATGGACACACGGACGAGGAGACGTAAAAGCCGCATTCCGGAAGATGAAATCATTACATTAGAGAATGTCAGCAAGGCGTATTCAAAGGGGGCACCGGCCTTAAACGGCGTCACCCTTCATATCAAAAAAGGGGAGTTTGTGTTTATCGTGGGCAAGTCCGGCAGCGGAAAGTCAACGCTCATCAAGCTTCTGCTACGGGAACTGACCGCGTCAAGCGGCAACATCAACGTGATGGGGTACAATTTAAACCGCATCCGTCATTCCAGAATTCCAAAGTACCGCCGCAATTTGGGGGTTGTCTTCCAGGACTTCCGCCTGTTGGAGGACCGCAACGTTTATGAGAACGTCGCGCTTGCGCAGCGCGTCGTGCAGGTGCCCGCAAGGGAAATCCGCAGAAACGTTTCGGTGATTTTGGAGCGCGTGGGCTTAGGCGGCAAGTACAAGAGCAAGGTCACGCACATCTCCGGCGGCGAGCAGCAGCGCGTGGCGCTCGCGCGGGCACTCGTCAACAAGCCTTCCATTTTGTTGTGCGATGAGCCCACGGGAAATTTGGACCCGGAAATCTCCGCGGAAATCATGAACCTCATTGAAAAAATCAATGAGAGCGGAACGACCGTCATCGTCGTGACGCACGACAAGGCGATTGTCAACATGATGGAGAAGCGCGTCATTACATTGCAGAAGGGGGTCGTTGTCTCTGACGAGGAACACGGCACATACAACGACGAGGACGACGAATGAGAATTTCGACTTTTTTCTACTGCCTCGGGCAGGGATTTAAAAATTTAACGAGAAACCGCTGGTATACGCTGGCGTCCGTCGCGACGATTACGGCATGTCTGTTTCTCTTCGGCATGTTCTATGCGATTGTGACGAACTTCCAGCACATCGTAAAGACCGCGGAGGAAGGCGTCTCCGTCACGGTCTTCTTCAACGAGGGCACGACGGAGGATCAGATTTTGTCCGTCAAGAACCTGCTGGAGCAGCGCGTCGAGGTCCGCGAGATTGTGTATCTCTCCGCGGAGGACGCGTGGAACTCCTTTAAGGACCAGTACCTGGGGGAATACGCGGACGGCTTCACGGAAAACCCGCTCGCGGATTCCGCAAACTTACAGATTTATTTAAATGACATTTCGATGCAGCAGGATCTTGTCACGTACCTGGAGTCGATGGACGGCATCCGGCGCGTCAACCGTTCGGAGGTTGCGGCGACAACCTTGACGGGCGCCAACCGCCTGATTGCGATTGTGTCCGCCGGCATCATTTTGATTCTGTTACTGGTTTCCATCTTCTTAATCAGCAACACGGTGACGATCGGCATCAGTGTGCGCAAGGAAGAAATCAACATCATGAAGTACATCGGCGCCACGGACTTTTTCGTGCGGGCACCGTTCGTGTTTGAAGGTGTTTTGATCGGCGTGATCGGTTCACTTGTGCCGCTCGTGATCCTGTTCTTTGTTTACCGGCAGGCAATCGGGTATGTGGCGGAGCGCTTCTCGATGCTCTCCGCGATCCTGCAGTTTTTGCCCTGGAGCGAAATCTTCTCCACGCTGGCACCGCTGTCGATTGCGATCGGTGTGGGCATCGGCTTTTTGGGATCCATTGTAACCGTCAGAAGACATTTAAGGGTTTGATTACAGCTTGAGCCGTTTGAATCAGAAAGAGGATAACCGCATCACAACAAAGAAGGTGCGCCGGAGAGTGCTTTCGTGCGCACTGGTTCTTTTTGTCCTTGTGAACGCCGCCGGAAGAAAGGGGGATTTGTTTTCGACCCCGCCCGTGTACGCGGCGACGCAGGAGAGCATCGCGCAAAAGGAGCGTCAGATCCAGGACGCGAAAAAGGAACGCGACGCGATGCAGAAGAACTTAACCGACATCAAGAAGGTGAAGGACGAGCTCGAGAAATCGAAGAAAAATCTTTCCGCGTATGTGACACAGCTTGACGGTTCCCTGACGGAGATTCAGACAAGGATTGATTCGCTCAAGACCAAGATTACGGAGAAGGAAGCGGAAATCGCGACGACGGAAGAAGAGCTTGAGACCGCAATCGAGACGCAGCAGAACCAGTACGAGGCGATGAAGGACCGCATCAAGTTCATGTATGAGCGCGGCGATTCGATGTATCTGGAGGTCCTTTCCGGCTCCGGCACCTTTGCGGAAATACTCAACAAGGCAAACTACATCGAGGAGCTCTCCGCCTACGACAGGGGCAAGCTCGATGAGTATGTCGCGCAGGCGCAGTTGGTTGCCTTAACGCGGGACGCGCTTGAAGAGGAAAAGGCGACGCTCGAGCAGGCGAAAAAAGACGCGGACGCGGAAGAGAAAAACATGGAGAGCCTGATCGCAGAGAAGCAGGTGCAGATCAACGGCCTCAACGCGGACATCTCTGACAAGGAGGCGGCGATCAAGGCGTACCAGGATTCCATCGCGCAGGAGAACGCGGAGATTGCGGCACTCGAAAAAGCGGTCGCGGCGGAGAGAGCGGCGCTTGCCGAAGCGAACAGACGCAAGTATGACGGCGGCATGTTCACGTGGCCCGCACCCTCCTATACGAGAATTTCGGATGACTTCGGACCGCGCATCCATCCCACGCTGGGTGTGAGGATGCAGCACAACGGGATTGACCTTGCGGCCCCCGGCGGCAGCCCCATCCTTGCGGCATACAACGGAACGGTGGTCGCGGCGGCGTATTCCGCCTCGATGGGCAACTACGTCATGATCGATCACGGGGACGGACTGTATACGATTTACATGCACGCTTCGGCGCTGTCCGTTTCGAAGGGACAGGAAGTGACCGCGGGACAGACGATTGGCGCGGTTGGCACGACGGGACGCTCGACCGGAAATCATTTGCATTTCGGCGTGCGTTTAAACGGAAGTTATGTATCTCCGTGGAATTACCTAAAATAATTATGGAAAAAAAGAGCAACAATTTAGGCATCGGCATTCTGATCGGGGTTTGCGCATCGGTCGCGCTTTTCTGCGTGATATTTATTGTGATGCTTTCCAACGGCACGCTGCTTTTGGGTGCACAGAAATCGAACCTGATGGATGAGCAGGTCGCGAAGAAGATTTCCACGGTCGATTCCGTGCTGCACAACTACTATTATAAAACGGATATTGATGACGAGGCTGTGACCGAGGGCATCTACCGCGGCATGGTGGCGGCGCTTAAGGACCCGTATTCGGAATACTATTCCAAGGAAGAGCTGGATGCCGTCATGAACCAGACGCAGGGCATCTACTACGGAATCGGTGCGTATGTGGGGCTCGACGAGGAAATGCAGATCGCGAAGATCGTGGGTGTCTTTGAGGGGTCACCTGCGGAGGCAGCAGGCCTGATGGAAGGCGATCTGATCATAGAGGTTGCTGGTGAGAGCACCGTGGGCATGTCGACGACGGAGGTCGTGACGCTCATCAAGGGCGAAGAAGGGACGAGTGTTCATGTGAAGTTCTCCCGCGACGGAGAAAGCTTCGAGCGCGACATCGTAAGAAAGAAGATTGAGTCTCCCACGGTTTCCCATGAAATGATGGAGGATGAGATCGGGTACCTGCGGATTTCGGAGTTTGACGAAATCACCGTGACACAGTTTGAGGACGCGATGGCGGACTTGCGCGCGCAGGGCATGAAGGGTCTGATCCTTGATTTAAGGGACAACCCCGGCGGCAGCGTTTCCGCGGTGTTGGAGATTGCAAGACAGATTCTGCCGGAGGGGCTCATCGTTTATACGGAGGACCGCGAGGGCAACCGCGAGGAGCAGCACTGCGACGGCAAGCGTGCGATTAAGGAACCCTTGGTCGTGTTGATCAACGGCAACTCCGCATCCGCTTCGGAGATTCTTTCCGGCGCCATCAAGGACCACGGCACGGGAACGCTTGTGGGTACAAAGACCTTCGGCAAGGGCGTCATCCAGCGCATCATTGATTTGAAGGACGGCACGGCGGTCAAGATTACCATCAGCTCCTATTTCTCGCCCAAGGGCAATGAAATCCACGAGGTGGGCATTTCTCCGGACGTGGAATGCGAGCTTGATGTCGAACAATATTTGGAAGATGGTTCAGATAATCAATTAGAACGTGCAAAAGAAATACTTAAGCAAGAATTCTGAATTTTATTTTTTTCCAAAAAAGTATTTACACGGGAAATAAAATAGTGTAATATCCACTTACCTTCTGTTAGTGCAACTTCTTAAGCATTACGGAAACAAAATCCAACCTAACATACAACAAGGAAGAGCTGTTTGGGGCAGCGTGGTTTTTTATACACTTTTTTAAGGAGGTTAAAGATGCAGGGGGAATTGAGAAGGTACAAGAGGGGATTGGGCAAAGCTGTTGTCACGGTGCTTCTTGTGGTCACGATGATGAGCCGCGGGATGCAGGCTGCCGCCAAGGTGGATATTGAAGCGCCGGAAGTTATGCTCACGGAACCGGCCGGCGCATTGGAGTCGACCGGTGCATCGGAATCAACCGGCGCAACGGAGTCGACCGGTGCATCGGAATCAACCGGTGCATCGGAATCGACCGGCGCATCGGAGTCATCCGGCGGTGCGGCAGCCGGCGGGGAAGAATCCGGCAGCACACCGCCTGCGCAACCGTCTTCACCGCAGCCTGCGCAACCGTCTTCACCGCAGCCGGCACAACCGTCTTCGCCGCGGTACGACGACGCGAATGAATCCAAACCCCGGGAACCGGCACCGAAGGCTTTTCCCGCACCGAAGGTCATACCGCAGCCTGAGGAAAAAGACGTTTTGGAGACAGAGATCATTCCGGAAATTGCGGATGTCGCACAAAGCGTGCCCGCACCCAAGCCGAAGGTGTTTTCAAGAAAGGCGGCGCCCGTACCGCAGCCCAGGGTCTGGCAAAGCGGAACACCGGAAGTTGTGTTTTCCGTCTTCACGGATTTGAACGCGGAACGGGTCATTGATGCGGAAAGCGTTGTGAGCGTAAGCGACGGACTCACCGGTACCATCAGAATCTCGAAGGAGCACTTGAACGATGAGGCATGGCCCTTTGTCGTGGTGAGCGGCGACGTCGAATTCTTCGTGGAGGAGGGTGCCTTCGACGATGAATTCATCACCTTCCGTTTTGAGGTCAAAACAGAGGGCACGCATCAATTCATCATTCTCATTGACGGCTGCACCGTATACAGCCCTTGGATTTATGTGGCGCCGCCGCAGGAAGAAAACAGAATGCCGGAGATTTTCTTAACGCCGGAGTTTGAGGACAAAACGGATGCGGGGGAAGACGTCTTTGTGCCGGAGGTCATGATTTTGGGAGACGAGATTGACGAAGAGACACTGCACGTCACGCTGCAGACCTCAGACAATCCCGTAAAAGAACTACAGGCAGAGCTGAAAGAAGGCAAAGGTCTGCATGAGGTCATCGTGGAGGCACTGCCGGCGGATCCTTATCAAAAGGAAGTTCACACCCTGTCCGTGGAGGTTTCGGACAAAAAAGGAAACCGTACAAAGAAGACCATCGTTTATATGACGGATGGAGAAGGAAGCATCTTTGTGCTGGACGAGGCGACCGGTGCGCTGGTGAAGGAAGGCTACACCAACAAGGCGCCGCAGCTCATCATCCTGCAATACACGGAGCGGACCGTATGGGAAAAACAGATGACACTTTCCTTCAACAGCAGGGTGACGCTGCTGGAGGCGGGCGTGGACTATACGGTCGCACAGACAAAAAACGAAAAGAAGCATTGCTACACCTATGTCGTAAAGAGTGACAACTTCAAAGAAGACGGCATCTACAGCGCGGGCATCTGTACGAAGGACGATCTTGCCCGCATCGAGTCAAGCCGCGTCGAGAGTTCGGTGGACTTTATCCTTGACCGCGTCTGTCCGTACATCCTGACGGAAGGAATTGAAAGTAACGGTGTTTACGAGGAAGCTTCACACACCGTCACGGTGCTCGTCACGGACGATTATGAAATCACGGAAGTACGCGTAACGACAGACGGAACCGGAGAAGCAGTCTTTTCATCGGAAGCCCTTAGGGCGCTGGGCGGAAAACTGGATGTGGTCCTTGAGGGCGACAACCTTGCGCATACCGTACGAATTGCCGGCATCGACAAAGCGGGCAACCGCAGTGAGGTGACCTACCGCGATGTACTTGTGACGGGACAGGAAGAGGCGCAGGAGGTAACAAAGAGCGGACTCAATGCAGGCACGGTGCTATTGATTGTTGTTTTGACAATCAGCACGGCTGCGCTGGCGGCGGTACTGCAGGTAAGGAGGCGGCGTAAGTGAGAGAAAAATGCCGCGAGGGCGCGCTCGTTGACAACAAGTACAGAATCTTACGGCGGATCGGAAACGGCGGAACCAGTGCGGTCTATCTGGCGCGCCATGCGCGGACCGGAAAGCTCTGGGCAATCAAGGAGATCCGCAGCGGCACAAAGGTCTCCGACACCGTGGCAAGGAATTCTTTGAATGCGGAGATTGAAATCCTAAAGCACTTGGAGCATCCGCTGTTGCCGCGCATCGTGGATGTCGTGGAGGACGCGCATCACTTCTATGTCATCATGGATTACTTTCCGGGAAGAACCTTAGAGGAGCTCATCGAGGTCACGGAGGGCACGGACCGTAAAAAGACAATCGAGATTGGACTCTTTTTGTGTGATGTGCTGCACTACCTGCACACAAGAAAACCGCCCATCATCTACCGCGACTTAAAGCCCGAAAACATCATCCTAAATCCGGACGGGGAAATCCGCTTGATCGACTTCGGCGCCGCCGTGCAATACGGGCATGTGAGCGATGAGATCGTATGTGACGGGACACCGGCGTACGCGTCGCCGGAACAGCGCAAGGGCTTTGCGGACGCGCGCTCGGACATCTATTGTCTGGGCAGGACGCTTTACCATCTCTTTACGGGCAAGCGTCCAAACGGGGAGCTGCCCGCGGTCAGTGATGCGGACTTGAATAAAATCATCAAAAAGTGCACGATGTACGACCCGCGTAAGCGCTACAACAACTGTCAGGAGGTGGCAAGAGATTTGCGGCAGTTGCGCCTGGAGGATAACAGCGCCGCGCGTCGCACAGTCCTAAAGGGCGCGGCTGTCTTCGCAGCGTTGACGGTCGCGGGCGTGTGCACCTTAATGGGCGTAACGCAAAGCGCAAAGAAAAAAGAAGCTGCCGCCTCCTATCAGGCGTACATCGACGCGTCCTACGGCAATGTGACAGAGGCGGAAAAGGTATCCGCTCTGCGCAACGCCATTTTGTGCGACCCGAAGCGTGAGGAGGCGTACTTAGCCCTGTTGGAGCGCGTCTATCTTGCGGACGGGGTTTACTCCGGCTTTGAGGATGCATCATTTCTTGAGATTATCAGCACGAAGGGGCCTGACGGGAAGGAACCCGTTTTGTCACTCGAAGAGGGAAGCGACGGCAGGGACTATCTGGATTACCGGATGGGTCTGGCGTATTTTTACTGTTATGAGGGAAACGGCAACAAGAATCTTGCCTACCCGTATTTAAAGGCGGCGGCGGAAAGTACGCGTCTAAGTGAAGAACGCAGGGAGCTTTCTTCCACCCTTTTGGCGATTGCTTCTTACTACGCGCAACTGACGCGCCCTGAGGCAAGCGGCGATCAAATGGTGGGCTATGAGGAATACTGGAAGGATTTGAATGACTGCCTGCAAAAGGTGCATGCGGGTGCGGACAACGCGACGACAACGCTGATGGTGTGCGAGGAAACACTCTACCAGATTCACATGAATGCGGCGCGCTTCAAAGCGGACGGGATTGCAAAGGAAGAGCTGTTGCAGGCACTGCGCCTGACAGAGGAAATCTTAATGAATACACAGGTCGAAGAGGCGGCGGACCTTTCCCTTGCCCTTGCGGCAAAGCGCCTGACGTTATCGGACACAATCGATCTTGCGAAAACATCGGTCGCAGCCACCTTCCCGGAGGGGACAAAAACGCACGTTGACCAGGCAATGCTGTGGGAGTGATTAGCCGTGAAACAGATTGCTTGACTGATACTTGGGCTCACACGTTAAGTGCACCTTTAACTTGCTGAAGGTGTTTTCGTCAACGGAGGACAGAATCACGGAGGAATGCACTTCGCACCCTTCCAACTGATCTAAGACATCGAGGGCACGCTGCGCATTTTCGTCCGTTGCCGCGCAAATCGTGAGTGCGATTAAGATTTCGCCGATATGCAAATGCGGGTTTTTGTTCCCCAAGTGCTTCGTCTTCAGGTTCTGTATCGGCTCAATGATTTCGCTTCCGATGAGCTCGACATCATCGGCGACGCCCGCAAGTGTTTTCAGTGCATTCAAAAGCATCGCGGAGGAGGGACCCATCAGTGCGCTTGTCTTACCGGTTATGACGCGTCCGTCGCTCAACTCGATGGCAGCCGCGGGAGAGCCGGTCATCTCCGCCTTTAAGTTTGCGGCGGCAACCACCGGACGGTCCTGAATCGTGACATCCGCCTTCTTCATCAAAAGCTCGAGCTTCTCGATGCCTTCCTCGCCGGTATTGCCCTTGCGGAATTCGCAACGTTCCTTGAAGTAGCGCCGTAAGATTTCCTGCTTCGCCGCGGCGCGGGCAACCTCGTCATCGATGATGCAGTTCCCCACCATGTTGACGCCCATGTCCGTGGGCGACTGATACGGCGAGGAGCCGAAGATTTCCCTGAACATACTGTTCAGAATGGGGAAGACCTCCACGTCGCGGTTATAGTTGACCGTCGTTTCCCCGTACGCCTCCAGGTGATAGGGGTCGATCATATTCGTGTCGGAAAGATCCGCGGTCGCTGCTTCGTAGGCAAGGTTCACCGGATGCATGAGCGGAAGGTTCCAGATGGGGAAGGTTTCAAACTTCGCGTAGCCCGCCTTCACGCCGTGCTTGTGCTCCTGATAGAGCTGGGAAAGACAAACCGCCATTTTGCCGCTGCCGGGTCCCGGCGCCGTGACGACAACCAGCGGGTTCTTTGTTTCGATGTAGTCATTCTTGCCGTAGCCCTCCTCGCTGATGATGAGGGGTACGTTTGAAGGATAGCCCGGAATGGAATAATGGCGGTAGACCTTGACGCCCAGCGCCTCTAATTTTTTCTGGTACGCCACGACCGGCTCCGAAGCGTCAAACCGCGTTAACACGACGCTGCCCACATACAAGCCGTAAGCGCGGAAGGCGTCAATCAGACGCAGCACATCCATGTCGTAGGTAATCCCCAAGTCACCGCGGACCTTGTTCTTTTCGATGTCCGCCGCATTAATCGCTAAGACAATTTCGACATCATCCTTTAATTGCAGCAGCATGCGGATTTTTGAGTCCGGGTGAAATCCCGGCAGAACACGGGAGGCATGGAAGTCGTCGAAGAGCTTTCCGCCGAATTCCAGATAGAGCTTGTCAAACTGTCTTATCCGTTCACGGATTTTCTCTGACTGTAATTTCAAATACTGATCGTTGTCAAATGCAATGCCCCGCATGGTGTCCTCCCGAAGTGAAATCAAAATCTACATTATCCATCATACCACAAAACAGGTGACAAAGGGGACAGGTCCAAATGTCACCTCAGAGTCACTGCACCCGTCCCCCTGACTCATTTTGTGGTAAAATATGATACGGTATGATACACAGGAGGAACACCATGCACGATTTTAAATCCGACAGCCGCTTTGCCGGCATCACACCTTTGGCAAGCCGCGCACATCTTGCCTCGCCCACGATGCACGACGGGGCGGAACTGAAGTACATGCAGGCGGCATACGAATCCGGCTGGATGACGACGGTGGGCGAAAACATCGACGCGATTGAAAAAACGGTCGCGGAATACATGAACGTGAAACGGGCTGTTGCCCTGGTCAACGGCACGGCGGCGATTCACTTGGCGGTGAAGCTTGCCGCGCTAAAGCTCTACAACACATCGACCGGCGTCAACACGCCGCAGGGCTTGGGTGCCGGCGGCGCGTTGCTTGGCAAGCGTGTCTTCTGCACGGACATGACGTTTGATGCGTCCGTCAATCCCGTGGTGTATGAGGGCGCGGAGCCCGTCTTCATCGACTCCGAGCGCGAGACCTGGAACATGGACCCGGAAGCGCTTGAGAAAGCGTTTGCGCTTTATCCGGATGTAAAGATTGTGGTCTTCGTGCATCTTTACGGTGTGCCGGGAAGAATTCGTGAAATCAAAAAGATCTGTGAAGCGCACGGTGCGCTTTTGATCGAGGATGCGGCGGAAAGCCTGGGCACCATGGCGGACGGTGTCCCCGCGGGGTCGTTCGGCGATTACGGCATCATCAGCTTCAACGGCAACAAGATCATTACGGGAAGCGCCGGCGGCATGCTTTTGACGCACGACGATGAGAGCGCGGACCGGGCGAAAAAGTGGAGCACCCAGTCCAGAGAGGACGCGCCCTGGTACGAGCATGAGGAGCTGGGCTACAATTACCGCATCAGCAACGTGGTCGCCGGTGTCATCCGCGGACAGTGGGATTTCCTCGCGGAGCACATTGCACGCAAGAAGGAAATCTTCGAGCGTTACAAGGAAGGATTAAAGGATCTTCCGCTCACGGTTTTCGGCGGCGGCAACTACTGGCTTTCCTGTGCGCTCATCGATGCGGATGCCATGGAGGAACATGTACGCGGCGACCGGGCGGCGGTCTATCAGATCGAAGAAAACAAGTCCTGCCCGACGGAGCTTTTGGAAGCGATGAACGCGTTCAATGCGGAAGGACGTCCCATCTGGAAGCCGATGCATTTGCAGCCCCTCTACCGCAATCATGAATTCATCACGACACACGGTGCGGTGCGCGGCGGCTCGAACGCCTACATCGCGAGCGAGCAGCATAACGGGGTAACGACGGACATCTTCGCCCGCGGTCTGTGCCTGCCTTCGGATATTAAGATGAGTAAGGAACAGCAGGATGTGGTCATTGAGGTGATGCGAAGATGCTTTCAGTGAGTCAGGGGGACGGGT
>JAFSRL010000157.1 GCA_017446125.1 Lachnospiraceae bacterium | reverse complement strand
TTTGAAAGAAATTAAATCTGATAACCCACGGATTTTAAGTAATCGACACTTGCCTTGACATCGCGCAGCGACGTGTCGGAATTACGCGGGTCTCTCTCCTGCTCGATCGTGATGTAACCGTTGTAGCCGATCTCCTGCAGGGTCTCACGGATCGCCGGGTAGTCCAGACTCCCGGTGCCAATCGGGCACATCGCGCCCTTGCCGCAGCCGTCAAAGAATCGGATGTGCTCTCCGAGAACCTGCTGATAGACCGTTTCATTGACATCCTTGAAGTGCACGTAGTCAATCCGGTCCGCGTACTTTTTCAGATATGTCACGGGGTCCATGCCGGAATAGTACAGGTGTCCCGTATCAAGGCACAGGCCCGCAATCTCATACGGGATGTCGCGCACCAACTTTTCAATCTCGTCGGAGAACTCAATGTAGCCGCCGGCGTGCGGATGGATGACCGGCCTGACACCCCATTTATTCGCCCGCTCGCAGACCGCCCGGACATGTCCCATGAACTGTACCCACTCCTCATCGTTCATGCGCGGCGCCGTGTCGGAGTGCCCCGCCGCGTAGTCGCGCTCGTCATGACCCCAGTCCATGACCGTCATGTAGGGGGTCGGGAACTTCTGTCCCTCCATGCGCTCTAAGGTCGGCATCGCGTCATCCGTGATCAGCTTGCAGATGTCATCGACGGCCTGCAGGACACTCTCTTGATTCTCCGGATCCACGAGGTCGTGGAAGATCGTGCCCGCGACAATCGCGAGATGGTTTTTGTTTAGCTCTTCGGAAACAACCTTCACATCGATGGGCAGATAGCCGTAAGGTCCTAACTCGATTGCGCGGTAGCCCGCTTCATGCGCCTCCGACAGAACCCGCTGCCAGGGGGGCAGATACGGATTTTTCGGGTCATCCACACCCCAACAGCAGGGTGCGCCACAGATCTGGATTGCCATGTGTTTTCCTCCTAAGACTGATTGATAAAGATCAGACAATTGTGCCGTAAAAGCGACCCGCCGTCCGGCGGGCCGCTGTGTGTTTCATCACCCGCGCTGTATCAATCCTTACGCAGGTTCTTACGCATGTCGAGCACCACGGATCCGATGATGATGAGACCCTTGACGACCTGCTGCCAGTACGGGTTGATACCCAGCAGCAGCATGATGTTCTTAACAACACCCAGGATCATGATACCGGCGACAACACCGCTGATCCGGCAAACACCGCCGGTGTGGCTTGTTCCGCCGACCGTTGCGGCCGCGATTGCGTCGGTTTCATACTGCAGACCGGCCGCAGAGTTTCCGCTGCCGGAACGGGCAGCTAAGAGAACACCGCCGACGGAGGCGCAGAAGGCACTCCATACATAGACCATGACGAGGTTCTTCTCGACGCGGATACCCGCCACCTTGGCTGCCTGGTCATTGCCGCCGATGGCAAAGACGTTCTTGCCGAAGCGTGTCTGTGTCAGCATAAAGCCGGAGATCGTTGCAAAGATCGCAAAGATGATGACGATGACCGGGATTCCCGCGATGTTGCCCTGTCCCAAAAACTTCAACGTGGGCTTTAACTCAGGAATCGGATACGCGTTCGTATAAAGCTGTGCGACCGCTCTCGCGATCATCTGGGTACCGAGTGTCGCGATGAAGGCCGGGATCTTCGTGTACGCGATGAGCGCGCCGTTGATCACACCAAAGATCGTGCAGATCGCCACGGTGATGAGAATGGCCACCGGGACCGGCATGTTCACGCCGGGCAGCATCTTGGCAACATACTCCGGACGCTGTGAAAAGCTCGCCACCAGACAGGATGACAACGCGACGATCGCGCCGGGCGACAGGTCGATACCTCTGGACAGGATACACCACATCAGACCAACGGCCAGAATGCCGATGATGGACTCCGTCATCAGAACGCTGGAGATGTTGGCCGGCGTCAGGAAATTCTTGTTGGCGATCGTCGAGATGATAAATATCCCAATGAAAACCACCCAAATGGTATTATCCTTTAAGAATCGTTTTACATCAAACTCTTTTTTCATTTTGCCTTCCTCCTTAATCGGTCACGCCGGTTGCAAACTTCATGATCAGCTCCTGGCTGAACTCCGACCGGTCGATGATACCGGTGACATCGCCTTCATGCATGACGACCAGACGGTCACTCATGCCCATGATCTCCGGCATCTCGGAGGAGATCATGATGATCGCCTTGCCCTCGCCCGCCAGCCGGGACAGCAGGGCATGGATCTCGGACTTCGCGCCGACGTCGATGCCACGTGTCGGTTCGTCTACGATCAGGACGTCGGGCCC
>JAFSRL010000156.1 GCA_017446125.1 Lachnospiraceae bacterium | reverse complement strand
TTTTGCCGCTAAGAAAAGTTATGAGCAGCTTGCATCTGACAGTGTATTTGAGGATGTTACGGCAGCACCGGATAAAGAGACGCAGGAAGGGCTATCCGGGCAGGTTTCTGCATGGGACGGAGCAGGCGCGGTGCTTGCCGTGGATTTTGAACGGTTGTTATCGGAGAATCCGGATACCGTTGCGTGGCTGCACGTTCCGGCTGCGGATGTGAGTTATCCTGTCGTATATCACGCGGAAAACAACGACTACTACCTGCACCGCGCCTTTGACGGCGCAGAAAGCGCGGCGGGGTCGATCTATCTGGAACACACGAACACGTCGGATTTTTCGGACAGCAACAGCTTCCTTTACGGACACAATATGCGTGACGGTTCCATGTTCGGGCAGCTCAGAAAGCGGGTGTTGCTGGATAGCGCATACACGCAGGAACCGTATATCTACCTGTATCTGCCGGACAACACGGTGCGCCGGTATCTGATCTTTTCCTGTTACGACACGACCAGGGACAGCGATACATATTTTACTTTTTCTGATGACGAGGCCTATGACTGGTATGTGAACTTTGCAAAGGCAATGTCACTACACGCCGATGACGATGCCCATAACGCGGACGACACATCTGCTGCCATCGCCTTTGCTACAAGAAATCCCATTCTGACACTATCCACCTGTGAAGGAGCGTCCGGCACACCAAACCGTTTTGTGGTGCATGGGGTGCTTGTCGGAGAACTAAACCCTGGCAGAGGAAATTAGAATGGCAGGGAAGGCAGCACCTTCCCCGCAGGGTTTTTGCAATAGCTAAGTGAGTAGTTGGTTTACGGAAGGGAGTGCTATGGGAAAGCATATACTTGCGGTTGACGATGACAAAACCATGCTGGAGTTTATAAGAGGAGCGCTTGTGCCGCACGGTTATGAAGTGACCTGCGTTTCCGGTGTTAAAGGGAAGTGTATTTCAGATTACAGTCCCGCGTACCCCTGCAAGAAGCGCTTGGTGCGTTCCTCCTGCGGGGAATTGATGACGTCGGTTGCGCGTCCCTGTTCGACGATGACACCCTCGTCCATGAAGATGACATTGTCCGCGACATCACGCGCGAATGCCATCTCATGCGTGACGATAATCATCGTCGTTTTCTTATCCGCAAGATCGCGGATGACCCTTAAGACCTCACCCGTAAGTTCGGGGTCGAGTGCGGAGGTCGGTTCATCAAAGCACAGAATATCGGGATGCAGTGCCAGTGCCCGCGCGATTGCGACACGCTGCTGCTGACCGCCGCTTAGCTGGTGCGGGTAGTGGTTTGCACGCTCGCTTAAGCCCATTTGCGCAAGAAGCTCTTCGGCTTGCCCGGTGAGGGCGTCTTTGTTGTAGGTGCCCTTTGCCTTTGCTTCCAGCTCCGGGGCGAGCATGACGTTTTGCAGCGCGGTGTACTGCGGGAAGAGGTGGAATGCCTGGAAGACCATGCCGAAGTGCAGGCGCTTTGCGCGAATTTCCGAATCCTTTTTTGTGGCGGGGTCCGCGGCGTCAAAGAGGGTTTCCCCCTTCACGCGGATGATGCCGCCGTCCGGAATCTCCAGAAAGTTTAGGCAGCGCAAAAGTGTTGTCTTGCCGCTGCCGGAAGAACCGATGATGGAGAGCGCTTCGCCTTCGTTCATCGAAAAGGAGATGTCCTTCAAGACATCGGTCCGGTCAAATTTTTTCTCAAGGTTTTGTACTTCAAGGATGGACATATGCGTTACCTAAAGTAATCCAGTTTCTGTTCAAGCTTCCCCAGAACCACGGTCAGGATGCCGGAGAAGATCAGGTAAAAGGCGCCCGTGTAAAAGAGCGGCCAGATGATGCCGGCGGACTTGATGTAGCTTTGTCCGTTCCAGAGGATTTCGTAGACCGCGATCACGCGGGCAAGCGACGTGTCCTTGACCAGCGTAATGAC
>JAFSRL010000155.1 GCA_017446125.1 Lachnospiraceae bacterium | reverse complement strand
TTCATATCTATCGCGGTCGGTCCTACAAACAGATTCCCATGAATCGTGGGCGCGACAAGAATGCCCTTTCCCATTTTCGATGGCTGTGGAAATATCGTCCTTTTGACGAGATTACCTGTCTCCTTGTCAAGAATACAGTAATCACCCCGGCGCGGTGTAATATGAATCTTCTTTTCACTGACCATGTTGTGCAGCCTGTCCGCATAAAGTCCGGCAGCATTCACCACATACTTTGTCACATACTCTCCATTGTTTGTATGGATATGCCATAACCCCTCCACATCCCGCGTAATATGCTCTGCTGTGGTATTAAAGAAGAACTCCACACCGTTTTCGTTAGCGTTTTCCGCCATGGCAATGTTCAGTCTGAACGGACAGATAATCCCTGCGCTCGGCGCATACAGCGCCCCCTGAACTTCATCAGACAGATTTGGTTCCATCTCCAGAAGCTCCTCACGGGAAAGAATCTTCAGACCCTTTACACCGTTCTTCACGCCGCGTTCATACAGTGTCTGTAATCCGTTCAGTTCTTCCTTATGAATACATACCACCAGTGATCCATTACGCTTAAAGGGAATGTCTAAATCACGTGCGAGTTCCTCCATCATCTCACAGCCACGGACATTGAGTCTGGCCATTAAAGATCCGTTCGCCGCATCAAATCCGGCATGCACAATCGCGGAATTCGCCTTCGATGTGCCACAGCAGACGTCTTCTTCTTTTTCAATCACGCATACCCTTGCCTCATATCCGGAAAGAACCCTTGCAACAGCACAGCCTGTAACCCCCGCGCCAATAACGACAATATCATAATTCATACCACAGCCTCCTGTTCACGGGATTATAATCCTGCGTCCAAAGCGCCTGCGCGTTCCATAACGCGTTCCACGAACTCATCGTTCCACCATCCGATATAGTAAAGGAAATCAATCAGCGTAAAACGATTTCTGTACAAGTGACAGCACTGCACTGCCCAGCGACCGGTTGCCTTGTCAATCATGGGTGTCATCTGCGCGTAATGCGTCGGGCAACCTGCTTCGTGCATCTGTTTTACGAGATACTCCGGTTTTACAAATCGTTCTTTAATCTCGGTCCGGAAGGTATCCCAGTTTTCCAAAAATGCTTTCAGTGTCTCCTTTTGCTCTCTCCAAAGAGCGAGCTTTTTTTGATAGCGACTGAAGCACTCCTCTGCGGCTTGCTCGGAAATCCACGAAAATGCCTCGTGAACAATGGGCTTCATCTCTTCCTCCGTCGGGAAGCACGCATCAATGTCCACGCTCTTTGGCTCAAACTCCTCCAGCAGGATATCCCATGCAATCGTCGCGAACACCGTGCCGACCGCAACCTGTGCACCATGGAACGCAACATCACGGTTTTGTATATCTGCGCACATGTCCAGAAGATGCGTCATGATATGCTCCGATCCGGATGACGGACAGGATTCTCCGGCAATTCCCATCGCAAGACCGCTGATTGTCAGGACACGCGCTAAAAGACGCAGTGCCTCCTGGTCTTTTTGTGCGAGTCTTGCGGAAGCCTCCAGGAGCTGTAAGTCCTGTTTGTGCATGATGTCAACCGCAATGTCGGTATATGAATGGTTCATGTTCAGAGCATTCGCCATGTACCAGTCAAGGGGCCCCGTTAACGTGGACAGGCAGTCGCCGTATCCTGCAAGATTGCGCTCCACAGGTGCTTTCTCAATCACATCCAGATCAATGATTAGTACATTCGGATAACGTGTTTCAATCGAATCCTTGACTCCGTTTTTAATCATGATGGAAATACCGTCCGAAAAAGCATTCACGGACAGTGCCGTCTGAACAATGACAAGCGGCGTTTCTTTTTGATCCACCTGATATGTGGAGTACTTGCAGATATCCGTAACAGTGCCGCCGCCGATGCCGACAACGATTTCCGGGTCAAATGCCTTTATCCTTTCCTCCAGCTTTTTACTTTCCTCATCGTCTGCATGTAATACATGATCATGGTTGTCAAACACAAACCAGTTCACATCAAACGAACGACTCAGCAAAAAATAAATCTCCTCCTTGACGGACTTGCTTCCCCTCAGGTAAGGTGATGTCGCATCGCTGACAAGCAGCACCTTCTTTTTATCACCTTTTGCAAATTCATTAATAATCTCCGGCAACCGTTCGATTGCCCGGTTCTGAATGATAATGCGGTCCATTTCAATCGGGCAGGTTTTTTGTTCCTTGTCATTGTCACGAATGGCCTCTCTGAGCCCTTCCAAATCACATGGATCCGCCTGTTCAAGACGTATATCTTTCATGCTCATATCCTTTCCGCCACAGGACGGGACGTTTATTGACATCTCCGTCCTGTGGCTTAAACACTGCTCGTTTACTCCTGATAGCACTTGTTAAAGAACGGCTCCATCGCCTTGTAACATTCCTGATACCTGCCGTACGCCTCATCATAAGCTGCTTTGTTGGCAGGGTTGGGTTCATAATGAGCCCCCAGTTGTGCCATAACTGCGGCAGCCTCATCAAGGTCTGCAAAAGTTCCCTCCGCAACTGCCGCAAGCATTGCGGTTCCAATCGCGGCGCCTTCAGCGTTCGCCGAGCAATCCATGGGCTTGCCCAAAAGATCCGCCTTCATCTGGCACCATAACGGAGACTTTGTTCCTCCGCCCACGATATAGACTGAATTCACGTCAATCCCAATCTCTTCGAAGCGGTCAATATTGTCGCGCAAACCAAATGCGATGCCTTCAAACACAGAACGACTGATGTCATTCATCGTGTGCGACAGGGAAAGACCCGTGAATGTTCCCCGTGCGTTGCCATTCCACGTGGGTGTCATTGCGCCGGACATGCACGGCAGGAAGAGTACGCCGTTCGATCCGATCGGCGACTTCTGGCTGGCGACGTTCATGTAGTCATATGAATCAAAACGGAAGATTGTATCACGGAACCAGCGCGTAGACCCGCCGGAAACGAAGCCCGGATTTTCAACCAGCCACCAGCGCTGATCGGCGTGTGCATGTGTTTCGACAAGATGTCCTATTGTGTCAAATACAGGCTTCCCTGCAACCGCACAAACCGGTTCCGCGGTACCCGTAATGTCTGCAACCATTCCGGGTTTTACCAACCCGCAACCCAGACAGGCCGTGTGCTCGTCGCCGGCACCCCGGATAACCTTCGTGCCCGGTGCAAGTCCTAACTCTGCGGCAATCTCCGGTCTGATTGTTCCGACAACATCTTCCGCCGCTCCAAGCGCACCCATAACCCCGGGGTCAATATCAAAGAGCCTGCACAGTTCCTCATCAAACTTCTTTTCCGCAACATTGTAGACAAGCGCCGAGGAGGCGACCGAATAATCCACAACCACCTCACCTGTCAACCAGTGAACCATGTAGCTGTCTACGGAATAAAAATACTTTGCCTTCTCATAGACGTCCGGTCTGTTGTTTCTCACCCAGAGAATCTTCGGCGCGGAATGCGAAGAGTCAAGATTCAAGCCCGTCAGAGAAAACAGCTTATTCTCATCAATCTTTTCTCCCATGGCACGAGTTTCCGCCTCTGCGCGGCGGTCGAGCCAGATGATGGAGTTCATCAACGCTTCCCCGTCCTTGTCCGCAACAACGATTGAATCATTAATCGTATCGAATCCGATTGTTCCGATTTCTTCCGGTTTTACGTAGGTTTCCTCCAGCAACTGCGCGATTACTGACTTTAGTGCCGCTTTCCAGTCCGCAACCTTTTCTTCCGCCCAGCCGGGATTCGGATAAATCGGATCATACTCATAGTGGGCTTCCCCGACAATCTTTCCGTTCGGGTCAACCAGAAGCCCCTTCATACTTTGTGTTCCAAGATCTACTCCTATTACATACATTGCTATACCTCCTTTGTTTAATCTGATTCATTCAGGTCAGTTCTCTTTCCGTGTGTTTAGAGGAACGGAATGATTTCCCTGACTGAATCAAATACCAGATGCGGCTGTACATCAGATTCCGGCAAGTCCGGTAACTGTGCCTCACCGCTCAGTACAAAAATCCCATAAAGTCCGTTGTTCACACCTGATTTCACATCCGTGTATAACCTGTCCCCGACGACACATGTTTCCGCAGGTTCACCCCCGATCACACTCAGTGTGTAATCAATCATCTCCTTGTTGGGCTTGCCGACGACCTTGTCCGGAGTCCTGCCCGTTGATGCCTCAATGTACGCGGCCAGGGATCCGATGTCAGGAACAAACCCGGTTTTTGTCGGACAGTTGAAGTCCGGATGCGTCGCAACATAGGGCAGCCCTTCACGAATATAATCACACAGGATGCACAGGTCATTGTAATCAAATGAAGTATGGAAGGCTGTACAAATCACATCCGGATGTTTTTCATCAAGTGTAATGCCACGGGAAGCGAATTCCTCTTTTAACACCTCATTGCCGAATAAATACACGCGCTTTTCCGGGAAGTGTTTCTTCAAATATGCAACCGTGGCGTGTCCGGATGTAATCAGTTGTTTCTCCGGATTGATATCCAAGCCCATTCCGTGCAGCTTGTCCACATATACCGCAGCATTTTTAGACGAGTTGTTGGTCATAAAACAGTATCTCCGACCGGTCTGTTCGAGCTTATCCAAAAAATCAAGTGCTCCGTCAATCCATGTGGTATCCAGATAAACCGTTCCATCCATATCCAGACAGAAATTACGGATCCTTGGAATCAGGTTCTGTATATCTTCGTTAACATGATATTTGGTTCTGAGTTCTGCCTGTTCGGACATTGTTTGTCTTCCTCCCGTTCTTATTTCGCAGCCATATAATCATCTACAGCCTTTAAGTTGTCGCGGAAGGATCCGTCTTTTACAAAGTTCTTTTTGAACAGTGCGCTGCCCATCGTAAACGCAGCCGGTCCGATATCAAACATGGTGTCAATCCGTCCGAAATCGTCAATGGAGCCTGCGATTGTCACTGTGGCATCAATTGCCGCGCAGAAATCACGAGCAAGCTTTTCTCCGTCCACAACATGACGGTACGCAAGGATATCAAACGCCGTAATGCCCTTTGCCATCATGTCTTTCGCGTTCTGAATAATCTCCTCGTTGGTTCCCTCCAGTATGGACGGCGAACCGGAAACCTTGCCGACAAACGGACTATAGTGCATGTTGTTTTCTTTCAGATAATTGTGAACGGATTCATAATAAACGGTTCCCATCAGAACGTCAAAACCACAGTCCACCGCAAGTTTCGCGGCATCCATGCAGGACTCCTCGTCGTATGTCACGACTTCGAGATATGTCTTTTTTCCCGCCTGCTTCATGTCATTCACAAGGTCCTTCATCCGGTCCTTAGGCAAGCCGACATTTTTAAAGCCCCAATCCCTGACCGGCAGGTCCTTACATTCCGCAAAGACCTCCTTGGCATTATCCACCGTGACATCGTTAAACGTAAGCATAACAATCAAATACGGTCTGTTCTTGCTCATAAGCAGTTCCTCTCTTTCTGTTTTTTTTGAGATTGATGTGCCAGGCCACAGCGATATGGGCGGATATCAAGTGCAGCTTATATGCAACAGTATAGGAAGAAGACCGCGCTCATACAATCGGGGGGTATTGCGTGTTACGGTTGATTTTTTGCGGATTAAGGCAAAACGGGATTAATGAGGACAAAACGAGAGAAAGCTTGTGAAAAGAGAATAAAAAAAAAGAAAAACTTTGTAAAAAATGTGCAACGCGGAAGTGTTTTGATTTGCTCAAAACGAGAGCGTCTCCCATGACGGATTTTCGAACGGCGCCTTGTATGTTGTACCGTCTGAATGATTCGTGAAATACAGATTTGAAGAGGAAATACTTAAGGCTGCGTTTTCTGCGTCCGCAGGGGCATCAATACTTCTTTCCTCACCGGATGAATCCATGAGTGTAATCGTGCCATCCGTGTGACAAACCGCCGTGTGTTCAAAGCCCGTATGATAGAGAACCACATTCTCAGACACAACTTCATCCTCCTGTGTTTCCCAGCCCCTGCAATACAGCTTGCCTTGTGACAGGTAGTAAAAGCGGTCCGCAGATGCCATAATCATTCCCGCGTCCCGCGGAAGAATGTGTTCAAGAGAATTCTGTGTGATTGTATCATACCATAGGTACCGTCCGTTTCTCAGGCGCATGAGCAGGTTTCCGTCGCCTGCCCAGAAGTCATCAACCTCCTCCGTGAACAGGCGCTTTTCGTATGTTCCGTTGATATTACATCTGAACAAAAACCGGCTGTCCTTTTCATCGCGCAGGTAATATACATAGTTTCCACTCGGGATGAATTTTAGACAGTTTTTTGCGAGTGCCTTGAGTTTCCCCGAATTGATGGCAAGCGCATAAACATCGTTTCCGTCAAACATATAGAGATATCCGACATATTCGGAGACAGATACGATGTCCGCTGACGAGCGCTCTGTAATATCGCCGGTTTTGATGACAACACCGCTTTCCACATCCAGCGCGATCACGTGATCATGCGCATTCTTTAAAACGATTCCGTCCCGCTCCAGCAGCGTGTCAGACAGCACCTGGTAGCTGCGCTCATAAGAGAGATTCTCTTCCTTATCGACAGGTTCTTTGACCGTCTGCCGGAGCAGGCGGACATTCAAAAAACGACCGTCGGTCAGGGCATAAATCACGACCGCGATTATGATGCCAACAAGGAGAAAATGTTTATGCAGTTTTAATCCGGCTGTTGTTTTCTCTGGCGGCATGACGATTGTCCGATTATTCTTGTGTTTCGGAAGGGCGCCTCCGGATCATTTCGCGTAATCGGAAACGATCCGGAAGCATCTATAGATAAGCTTATGCCTGTTCCGGTGTTTCTTCAAGCATTTTTACGTTCAGCTTACAGAAGAATAAGGCCGAAAGAATACACAGAATACCGCCGCCGACCTTGGCAGCAACCATGGCGGCAACAAGATCCGGTTCCACACCTGCGCAGAACCCCAGGTGATCACCCAGGGCAAACGCCGCGCAACACGCAAAGGCAATGTTCAGAACCTTCCCCTTATTATCCATATCTTTTACAAGGTTGTAAGCAGGAATGGAGTTCGCAAGACACGCAATGAACCCGGCAATGGAAACATCATTCACGCCAATCAGCTTACCAATCTTACCCAAAGGTCCGCCCAAAACTCTCGTAATAACCTTTACGAACGGGTATGCCCCCGCGAGCATCATGCTGATTGCGCCGCAAACCAGCCACACGTCATTCAGTGGCAAAAGCTCAATCAAATGAATGGGTGTCAGTTCCTGAACAATCGCCAGCGCCAGGAAAAAACTCAAGTACGCAATCATGAACTTTGCAAACCAACTGAATCCCTTCATCATTGCATTCGGCGCAAAGCGCAAACCAAGCGCTATGATAACCGCAAATACTAATACGGGCACCATATTAATCAGAACCATGCCCATATCAAACCCTGCAACCACACCGCCAATGATGCAGGCAAACGGGATGCAGATGATGCCACTCATGGTGCCCAGTCCGATAAAACGATGATCCTTTTTCTCCAGAATGCCGAGCGCAACCGGAATGCCAAACGCAATCGTGGGTCCCATCATTGAAGCTAAGATGATTGCGGAAAAGTTTGCAATGTCCGCATTGTCCGGCTGTATCGCGTGTGCCAGCGCGTACCCGCCAGTGTCGATCGAGAGAATGAGAGAGCCGGCCATACACGGATCCGCGCCAACCATGGAAAACAATTTTCCGACGGTGGGAGTCAGTACATTCCCGATTAAATCCGCAGTCACCATGATACCGCCCATGCCCAGAGCCAGCGGTCCCATCGCGTTAAAGCCTTCTTCAAACTCATTGCCCAATTGAAACTTACTGCCAAACATTCTGTCTATTGCAGCAAGTGCCATAAAAAATACCATGATATACACGATAATTTGACTTACCATAAGATTTACCTCCTGTTATTATTTTTAACTCCCCTGAATGCGACCGCCCACGCATCCATTACACCCAAAATATATCCCAGAACCGCAAAGTTGTAAATGAAACGTTTCGCTTGTGATTGTTGTCGTTCAGGACAAAACGCTCAAATTAAAAAAAATTTTCCCGCTTACCTGTGAAAAATAAATAAAAAATACATGAAAACATTGTTATGCTGTTCAAAAAAATTTTTTCAAAAACGATTGACAAGATTTTTTTTCAAAAAATATACTGTTATTATGACAAATGAGTCTTTCATTCGAGATGATGAGTTATACATTGTTCACCTTCTGGAAGTGCGCCATCGCGTTACGGTGCAGGAATTGTGTGATGCACTTGATCTCGCCCCGTCAACAATACGAAAAAAACTCGCGGATATGGAATCCAGGAATCTCCTGATTCGCTCACACGGCGGCGCGGTATCGGTCGATACCGGTCGTGACGATCCTGTTAGCAGTAAGGCGTTGATTAATACCCATCTGAAGAAGGCCATCGCCGCAGTCGCCTCCGGTCTGCTCAAAAATAACCAGACCATTATTCTGGCAGGCGGCTCTACCGTCACAGAACTCAGTCATTATCTTGTCAAACTCCGGACCGCCACCATTTTTACAAATTCCTTTTCCATCGCTGCCACGGCGATGCAGAATCACAATTTGGAAGTGCACATGAACGGCGGGATTGTTCGTGCGCGAAGCGCGTGCCTTGTCGGTCCGGATGCATTAAAGTTTTATCGCGGACGGACTGCGGACATTGCCTTTATCGGTTGCGACTCCTTCAATGAAAAAAGCGGTGCCGGTCTAAACAATATTCTTGTTGCAGAATTAGAACAGCAGATGATGAAGTGTGCAAAGAAGCGATATATCCTTTGTGACAGTTCCAAACTAAAGAAAGAGAATACGTTCCAACTGCTTGCTATCAAAGATATGACCGGTTTGATCACCGACAACGACGCGGATCCCGCTTACATCAATCTCCTACAAGAACGCGGACTCGAGGTCATCGTTGCACCCGTAACCCACACACATCGTTCACGGTCATGAAAGAGTCACTGTACCCGTCCCCCTGACTCACTTTTTCAGATAGCGTTCACGAATCCAGCGGAAGGTATATGCTTCCCCTTTTTTCTCGAGCATGTTCAAGAAGAATTCCAGTTCCTTCCGGGTCTTTGGATGGAGCGGGATATGATTTTTTTCGAACTGATAGAACGCCTTGGAATCTCCGGGCGTATAGTTCTTTCCGTGATAAACTCTGGATGCGGCAACACGGTCCGCAATCATTTCCGCGACATATTTTCGCGGCATGCGAATAGGGGTTAAGCCGCCCGGCAGGGAAGAGGTTCTTGTGAAGTCCACCCAGTATTCGTAGTGGTGTTTGTTGCGCCCCTTGTGGTGCAGCCATGCATCCGAATAGCCTTTGTTCAGACGTTCCGAAACGATGGGCGACTTAAAGCCCAGATAGTAATAAACTCCGTTCAAAAACTCCGTGGGCATGTACTTTGAAAGATCGTGCAATATGCCCTGCTTGTAAAGCCCCATCCTGAAGCAGAACTTTCCGACCAGGAGCTTGTGGTGCGTAATCGTGATGAAGTGCTTTATGAAATTGCGCGGCGTGTATCCCTTTTGCGCCGCCTGGACTTCTTTTAATTCTTCGTCAGTCATGAACCTGTTTCCGTGCCTTCTTCTTACACCTTAAACCGGTAACCCACGCCCCAGATTGTCTCGATGTACTGCGGGTTTGAGGTGTCGGTTTCAATCTTTTCGCGGATCTTTTTGATGTGCACCGTGACGGTGGCGATGTCGCCCACGGATTCCATGTTCCAGATATGGCGGAACAGCTCTTCCTTTGTGTAGACGCGGTTGGGGTTCTCCGCAAGGAAGGTGAGCAGGTCAAATTCCTTCGTGGTGAAATTCTTCTCGACACCGTCGACGTAGACGCGGCGGGCGGTGATGTCGATTTTTAAGCCGCGGATTTCAATGGTGTCGTTGTTCTTCTTTCCGCTGCCCACGAGCCGCTCGTAGCGGGATAAGTGCGCCTTGACACGGGCGACGAGCTCCGAGGGCGAGAAGGGCTTTGTGATGTAATCATCCGCACCTAAGCCCAGTCCGTGAATCTTGTCGATATCGTCCTTTTTTGCGCTGACCATTAAGATGGGCACGTTCTTCACTTCGCGGATTTTTTTACAGACCTCAAAACCGTCCATGCCGGGCAGCATCAGGTCTAAGATGATGAGATCAAAGTCTTCCGCAAGCGCGGTTGAGAGGCCCTCATCGCCCGTGCCGTTGACGGTCACTTCAAAGTCGGAAAGCTCCAGATAATCCTTCTCTAACTCCGCAATCGCTTCTTCGTCTTCGATGATCAGAATTTTGCTCATACCTTCTCCTTGTCCTTCTTCTCTTTCTTGCGCTTCTTTTGTTTGGGGACTTCCACTTCCTCTGTCCTTGGTTCCACGTATTTACGCAGCACGAAGTGCATGCAGGTGCCTTCGCCTTCGTGCGAGGTTGCCCAGATGTAACCGCCGTGATCCTCGATGATTTTCTTCACGATGGAGAGCCCGATGCCGCTGCCGCCGTGCTTCGATGTACGCGAGGCATCCGTCCGGTAGAACCGGTCGAAAATGTTGGGGATGTCTCTGGGGTCGATGCCGGAGCCGTTGTCCTCGATCTCAACGCGGATTGCGTCCACCTCGTCTAAGATACGGATGTCGATTTCCCCGTCCGTGCGATCCATGTACTTCACGCTGTTGTTGATGATGTTGTTGATGACGCGCTTTAGCTGCTCCGGATCCGCAATGATGATGGTCTCCTGCGGCGTTAGGTTCGAGTAGTTTAACTTGATGCCGCGGCTGTCCATGTCCATGCCCACCTCTTCGACGCAGTCGCCGAAGTAATGCGACACGGAAATCTTCTGAAAGTGATACGCGACACGGTTGTTGTCAATCGACGAGTACAGCGTCAGCTCATTGATCAGGGTATTCATGTCGTTTGCCTTGTTCAGAATCGTGCGGACGTACTTACCCTGCTTTTCCGGCGTGTCCGCAACGCCTTCCAGAAGGCCTTCGGCGTAGCCCTTAATCGAGGTGATCGGTGTCTTTAAGTCGTGCGAGATGTTGCTGATCAGTTCCTTGTTCTGGCGCTCGCGCAAAAGATCTTCTTCCGTCGATTCCTTTAAGCGCATCCGCATGTCCTCGTAGCTCTGGTAGAGCTCGCCCAGCTCCGAGTGGTCGTCGTGGTTGACCGGCAGGCGGTTTTCGAAGTCGCCCTGCTTGATGGACTGCATCGCCTGGTTTAAGCGGTTGATGGGCTTGTAGATGGAGATGCGGATCCAGTGCGTCACGATGAGACTCGTGATGAGCAAAATGAGCGCCATCGCAATCATCATGTCGACGACGAAGGGGTCACGCAGCACGCTCACCGTCTGCTCGTTCCGAAAGATCATGCCCATGCGGGAGATTTCGCCTTCGTTGATCAGAAAGTTTGCAATGCCGACCATCGCCATGCTGCCCAAAAGAAGCGGCATGATGATCAAAATTGCGGATGCGATTCGAAGCTTGGTTGCAATCTTCATGTGCGCTTACAGTCGTTTCATCAGTGCCTCGCGCGCTTCTTCGTAACCGGGCTTGCCCAGAAGCGCGAACATGTTCTTCTTGTAGCTCTCCACGCCCGGCTGGTCAAACGGGTTCACACCCAAAAGGTAGCCGGATACGCCGCAGGCAAATTCAAAGAAGTAGAAAAGCTCGCCCAAAGAGGTTTCGTCCTGCGCCGGAATTTTGATGATCAGGTTCGGGACGTTGCCGTCCGTGTGCGCTAAAATCGTGCCGTTCATTGCGCTCTTGTTGATGAAGTCAACGGTCTTGCCCGCAAGGTAATTCATGCCGTCAAGGTCCGTCGCCTCTTCCTTCATCGTGAGCGTCGCGCGGCTTTGTTCAATTTCCAGTACGGTCTCGAACAGGATGCGGCTGCCATCCTGAATGAACTGTCCCATGGAATGCAAGTCCGTCGTGAGATCGACGCTCGCCGGGAAGATGCCCTTGCAGTCTTTTCCTTCGGACTCGCCGAAGAGCTGCTTCCACCATTCGGAAATGAAATGGACGCAGGGCTCGTAGTTTGCAAGCACTTCCACGTTCTTTCCCTTGCGGTAAAGGATGTTGCGGATGGCGGCGTACTTTAAGGCGTCGTTGTCCTTGAACGGTTTTTCCAGGGCGTTCTTCCGCCCCGCCTGCGCGCCTGCCATGAGGGCATCGATGTCCGCACCCGAAACGGCGATGGGGAGTAAGCCCACGGCGGTGAGAACGGAGAATCTTCCGCCCACGTCATCCGGAACCACGAAGGTTTCATAGCCTTCCGCGTCCGCGACCTGCTTTAAGGCACCGCGCGCTTTGTCCGTTGTCGCGTAGATGCGCTTCGCCGCCGCTTCCTTGCCGTACTTCTTTTCGAGCAGCTCTTTGAAAATGCGGAAGGCGATAGCGGGCTCCGTTGTCGTGCCGGATTTCGAAATCATGTTGATGGAAAAATCCCTGTCGCCCACGACCTCAATCAAGTCCGCCAGATAGGTCGAACTGATGGAGTTGCCGCAGAAATAAATCTCCGGTGTCTTGCGGACGTTCTTGTCGACAACATTATAGAAGCTGTGGCGTAAGAACTCGATTGCCGCGCGTGCGCCCAGGTAGGAACCGCCGATGCCGATGACCAAAAGCACCTCCGAGTCATTCTTGATCTTTTCGGCGGCCGCCTTGATGCGGGCAAATTCTTCTTTGTCGTATTGTTCCGGCAGGTTGATCCAGCCCAAGAAATCATTTCCCGCGCCGCGACCGGTGGTTAGGATTTCGCGGGCAAGCTCCGCCTGCGGCTCGATCATGACAAGTTCATGGTCGCTCAGGAAGGGGGTGAGTTTGGTTGTGTCGAGTTTGATCATGATTGCTCCTTTCAGGTGACACCTCATCCGTCACCTTCGGTGCCACCTTCCCCTCAAGGGGAAGGTATTATTGGTTGATTCAATTTTTCAAAAACTCCATCACGGTGGCGGCGGCGTCGTGCGCTGCCTTCTTTTCAAAGGTCGGGTAATCGACCTCGCTGGAACCGTCCGCTTTGTCGGAAATCGCGCGGATGATGACAAACGGAATGTGGTTTAAGTAGCAGGTGTGGGCAATCGCCGCGCCCTCCATCTCGCAGCACAGGCCGTGGAAGGTTTCGATGATGCCCTTCTTGACGCCGTCGTCCGCGATGAACTGATCGCCGGAGCAAATCCTGCCGCGGAAGGTATTGACGTCGGGCGCCGCTTTTTTGCAGGCGGTTTCCGCGCGGTTCATCATCTCTTCATCCGCCGGGAAGAAGGTGATGCCAAGCTGCGGTACCTCGCCCTTGGCGTAGCCGAAGCCCGTGCCGTCGACGTCATGGTGCACGACGTCCGTCGAGATGACGAAGTCGCCGATGTTGATTTTCGCGTCGAGACTTCCCGCCGCGCCGGAGTTGATGATGTGCGTCACGTGGAAGTCATCCGCTAAAATCTGTGTGCAGACCGCGGCGTTGACCTTGCCGATGCCGCTGCGCACAACGACAACGTTTTGTCCCGCGAGCGTGCCTTCGCAGAAGATCATGCGGGCTTTTTCGGTTTTTTGAATGTTTTCCATCTGGGCAATAAGTGTTTCGACTTCCACTTCCATTGCGCCGATAATGCCGATTTTGTTCATAATTAATCCTCCGGATAGATGAGGTTTTCTTCCTTAATACAATATAGACAACGGTCGAGGTATTCGCGTGACACATACTGCGCCATCTCGAGGTTGTGGTCGCGCCAGTTGCCGCAGTCGTGCGGTGCGGCACCGGGGATCTCGCCCTCGAAGTCGCGGACAAATTCAAAGGTCTTGGTGATGAGTCCCACGATGTCCTTGCTGTCGAGGTCGCCCGCCATCACGAGGTAGTTGCCCGTGCGGCAGCCCATGGGTCCGAAGTAGACAATCTTGTCCTTCCACTCGGGATCGGAACGTAAGTAGGTTGCGGCGAGGTGCTCTAAGGTGTGGAGCTCCGCCGTGTTCATCACCGGCTCGCGGTTGGGCATTTTCATACGCAGGTCGAAGGTGGTGACGGTTTCCGCACCGACCTTGTCCTTGCGCGAGACATAGATGCCCGGGAGCAGGGTCTCGTGGTTGATCATGAAGCTTGCGATTTTTTCCATACTGTAAATCCTTTCTGTTATCTCCTTATTTCATGATAGACGACACCTCATCCGTCACCTTCGGTGCCACCTGTCTCCGCTCCGCTTCGGTCGGCGCAGAACCAAGGTCCCCCGGACCTTGTGCGCCCTCAAGGGGAAGGTTTTAGATTACTGTATCGTTCGCTATCAGTACTGTCTTATTTCTTACCTCTACTTCTTCTTACCATAGGTTATGTATGCGCCAATGGCGAGAAGCGCCGCGATGATGACGAGGGCCGCAAAGCGGAGGATGGGGTTCACACCGGTCTGCTCCTCGGCGGGGGTGGTGGCTGTGTTGGCGGTGTTGTCGGTGATGGAGGACACCTCATCCGTCACCTTCGGTGCCACCTTCCCCTCAAGGGGAAGGTCTTGGGTGGAGGGCTGCGTAGCAGACGGATGAGGTGTTGTCGGTACGCGGCCGTCGGAAATTAACGTGGTGGCGGACGGTTCGGAGGACACCTCATCCGTCCCCTTCGGGGACACCTGTCTCCGCTCCGCTTCGGTCGGCGCAGAACCAAGGTCCCCCGGACCTTGTGCGCCCTCAAGGGGAAGGTTTTGTGTGGTGGCCTGTGCAACGTCGCTGGTTCCGATCGTTCCCAAGATTTCCTGTAGGAATTGCGGCTCGGGTTCGCCGCAGACCTTCAACTGTCTTGACAGCTCCTTTGACGCCGCGGTAATCCACGCGCTCTTCAGCTCGCCTGTGGCATTTCTTGCAACGGCATTTTTGTAAATCTGTTCGATGTCTTTATACAGCACCGGATTGTAATCCGGATAAACCGCGGGGTTTGTCGCGAGCATGTAGTCGAGGTTCACGATGCCGTGGCCCGTGTTCATGTCGCGCGAAAGCGCGCTTAAATCTTTTTGCGCGGTCGCGGTCAAAACCTGTTTGTCACCGGTGCGGGACGCGTGCGCGGCGCGTAAGGTTAAGTGCATAATCTGGTTGCCGGTTGCCTGCGGCCACTTCTGCATTGCCAGTGCCATGTAGCCGGCGGTTAAGGTGGATGCGCAGGAGCAACCGCCGCCCTGGGCTTCGAAGTGTCCCCACTCATAAAACTCCATCATGACGTCGGGCCCGGGTGCCGCGAGATCGACGCCGGAGTCTTGAATGCGTGAGCTTCTCTGCAGAGTGCCGCTTTCGCCCACGGCCTGGACGGTGATGAGGCCCGGCCAGTAGCAGATCTCATCGGCCGCGTCCGCAGTCGGGAGGTTGTCGAAGGCAACCTCTTTTCCCTGTGCGTCTTTGTACACCGCGGGGCGGGTCCGTTTGTCGATTGCGCTCTTTGCGTTCGCGTGCGCGATGACGACGGGGATGCCGCGCTTTATTGCTTCGAGAATGTAGGGGTACTGTTTGTCGTAATAGCTTAGGCCGCCCGCTGGTACCGCGATGATGTCGACGTTGTCCGCAAGCGCCGCCTGGAACGCACCCTCATAGGCATCGCCGCCGGTGACGCGGTCGTCTTCCGTCGTGACGGCTGCGTAGTTGTAGATGGTTGCCTTCGGCGCCACGCCCAAGGGGGCTGTCCCGTAGGTCGCGCC
>JAFSRL010000021.1 GCA_017446125.1 Lachnospiraceae bacterium | reverse complement strand
CGAACACCAAACGAACAGGAAAACCAGCTTGACTTTTTACGCGAGCACATCAATCAGCGACCAATCAACAAGAAGCGGCTAATCCGGCGAACGCTGATTACGGACGCCTTGGCGGTCGTCTTCGGACTGGTCGCCTGCTTTGCGTTCATCGTTTTTCTTCCCTTCATCAACAACCGCCTGTATCCGGAGGAGCCGCCGCAGGTTGTCTCCTTCCCGGAGGAAAACAACGAGATGCAGCCGGAGGAGATGGTCGCGCTCGACACGGAAATCGAGGCCGGCGCGGTGGCGGACGACCCCTCCGAAAGCATGCAGAACACGGTCTTCGACCAGTTGATGAACGCGTACGATTACAGCGCCGAGGATTACGAGCGTCTTTACGGCTCCCTCGCCCGTCTGGCGCAGGAGGCCGCAAAAAGTCTTGTCACAATCACGGTGCAGGGAGAAGGCACGGACTTCGGCGGAATCCCGCTCATTAATACGGCGGGCGCCACGGGGCTTGTCATCGCGGACAACGGTGTGGAAACCTTAATCCTAACCCCCGCTTCCGCCCTTGCGCGGGCGCAGGAAATCACGGTCACGTTTTGTGACGGTGCCTACCACACGGCACGGATTAAGTCTCAGGACATTTCCTGCGATCTGTGTGTGCTGTCGGTCGACAACGCGGAAATCTCAGACGAAACAAAGGAAGCGTTTGTGATTGCGGAGCTGGGCAACTCCGCGTACTCCGCAAAGCCCGGTGCGCAGGTCATCGCCTTGGGGTCTCCCACGGGTGTTGCGGACAGCGTGTGCTACGGCAACATCACAGCGGACAACGCCGCGATTGATCTTGCGGACACCGCCTTCAAACGGATTACAACAGACATCTACGCTTCCCCGCAGGCAAGCGGCGTTCTCATTGACCTGCGCGGGCGCGTGATCGGCTGGATTGATATGCGGTTCAACCCGCAGGATGTGCGCAACCAGTTGAGCGCGGTCGGGATTTCGGAGTTAAAGCCCTTGATCAGCCGCTTAAGCAACGGGGGAGAGCGCGCACACTTCGGCGTGCACGGCGTGAACGTACCGCCGGAGGTCAAGGCGACGCAGGAGATTCCGGACGGGGCGTACATCACCGGAATCGAGATGGATTCCCCCGCCATGAATGTGGGCATCCAGTCCGGCGACATCATCGCGCAGGCTTCCGACGTTGCCATCGCGGACTATACCGCACTTTGCTCCTTACTCTTAAACCATGATCCGGAGGATGTCCTGCACCTGCACGTTCTGCGTGCAAGCGGCGGCACCTACCGCGAAATGGAACTGGATGTGACACTGCGCAAACCATAAATTTTTTCATTAGAAAGGTTTACATCGTATGAAGTACTTAAAGGATTTGCAACCGGGCGACAGAATCGCGGACATCTATCTGTGCAAGCACAAGCACGCCGCCGTAACAAAGAACGGCAAACCGTACGAGAGCGTCATTTTGCAGGACAAGACCGGCACGATCGACGCTAAAATCTGGGACCCGAACTCTGAAGGAATCGAGGACTTCGACGCCCTGGATTACATCGATGTGCACGGTGAGGTCTCCGTCTTCAATAACGCGTTGCAGGTGAGCATCAAGCGGCTGCGTAAATGCCGCGAGGGCGAGTATGACCCGTCCGACTATGTTCCCGTTTCCACGCGCGACAACGACGAAATGTATGCGGAGTTACAGCGTGCCATCGCAAGCGTTGACGAGCCGCACTTAAAAACACTGTTGGAGGATTTCTTTGTGCGGGATGAAGCGTTCGTTTCCGCCTTCCGCAAATCCTCCGCCGCGAAGAGCGTGCACCACGGATTCGTGGGCGGTCTCATGGAGCATTCGCTGAGCGTCGCACGTATCTGTGATTTCTACTGCAAGAATTACCCGATCTTAAAGCGCGACTTATTAATCAGTGCCGCGCTCTTACACGACATCGGTAAGACAAGAGAGCTTTCCGCCTTTCCGGAAAACGACTATACGGATGACGGACAGTATCTGGGGCACATCGTGATCGGTACAATGATGGTGCATGAGAAGGCAAAGGAAATCGAAGGATTTCCGGAGATCCTTTTGCAGGAGCTGGAGCACTGCATTTTGTCGCATCACGGAGAATTCGAATACGGCTCGCCCAAAAAGCCCTCGATCATCGAGGCGCTTGCGTTGAGCATGGCGGACAACACGGACGCGAAAATCGAGACCTTCAAGGAAGTGCTGACGGGAACAACGGAAACAGGGTGGCTCGGGTACAACCGCCTGTTTGAAACGTCGCTGCGCGCGACCTTACCGCTGTAGCTTCGTTACGAAATTCTTTAACCGTTCAATCGCGACCTTTAAGTTTTCCAGGGAATACGCGTAGGAAATCCGGATGAAGCCTTCACCGCATTTGCCGAACGCGGTTCCCGGGACGACCGCGAGCCGTTCGTCCTTCAACAACCAGGTTGCAAATTCATCGGAAGAAATGCCAAACTCCTTAACGCGCGGGAACACGTAGAAGGCGCCGAAGGGTTCAAAGCAGCTCAATCCCATTTCGGCGAACGCCTCCAAAAGAAAACGTCTCCTGCGGTTGTATTCCGCACGCATCATGGCGACGTCCTCGTCACCGTTCTTCAACGCCTCCACCGCGGCGTACTGGCTCGTCGTGGGGGCACACATAATCGCGAACTGATGAATCTTTGTCATCTGGCGCACAATCTCCTGCGGACCGCACACGTACCCCAGCCGCCAGCCGGTCATGGCGTATGCCTTCGAAAAGCCGCCAATCACAATCGTGCGCTCCTGCATGCCTGCAATCGACGCAATCGAGACGTGACGCTTTCCGTTGTAGGTCAGCTCCCCGTAGATTTCATCCGAAACCACAATCAGGTCCTTCTCCAAAATGACCTTTGCGATTGCCTCCAGATCCTCCTGCTCCATGATGGAGCCCGTCGGGTTGTTGGGGAAGGGAAGGACTAAAATCTTCGTCTTGTCCGTGACCTTCTCCAAGATTTCTTCCGCGGTTAAGCGAAAGCGGTTTTCTTCCTTTAACTCAATGATGACGGGTGTTGCGCCCGCAAGAATCGCGCAGGGTTCGTAGGAAACATAGGAGGGCTGCGGAATCAAAACCTCGTCGCCCGGGTTTATCATCGCGCGGAAGGCAAGGTCGATGCCCTCCGAGCCGCCCACCGTGATGAGCACCTGCGTATCCCAAGAATAAACAAGGTTCTGTGACCGCTTCATGTAATTGCAGATCTCCGTGCGCAGCTCCTTCAAGCCGCTGTTGGACGTATAGAAGGTCCGTCCCTTCTCGAGCGAATAGATGCCCTCGTCGCGCACGTGCCACGGCGTATCAAAGTCCGGTTCACCCACGCCCAAAGAAATGGCGTCCGGCATGTCCTGCACGATGTCGAAGAACTTCCGGATTCCGGAAGGCGGAATGTTGACGATGGTATCGGATAACGGATTTCTCATGGCGTAATCAGTTCCCTCTTATCTTCGTATTTTTTGCTTAAGATGGTACCGTGGTCCTTGTACTTGACCAGAATGAAATGCGTCGCCGTGGAGATGACCTCCTCCAACGTCGAGAGCTTGTCCGTGACAAAGCCCGCTACCTCCTTTAAGGAGCGGCCCTCCAAGATGACCATGATGTCGAAGCCGCCGGAAATGAGATACGCGCTCGTCACCTCCGGATACTTGTAGATGCGCTCCGCGATCTGGTCAAAGCCGTGTCCTCTTTGCGGTGTCACGCGTACCTCGATCATCGCGGTCAGCTTCTCGTTTGAGGTCTTCGACCAGTCGATCAGGGTATGATAGCCGCAGATGACACCGTCCGCCTCCAGGGCGCTTAGCGTGTTTGCGACCTCCGCCTCCTCCATACCCAGAAGCACCGACAGTTCATGTACGTCGATTCTGCTGTTCTTCTCGATTAGTGTTAACAGTTCGTCTCGCTTTTCCATGTTATCCTCCAAGAGATTTCGTTTTATTCCGGTACATCCACCGGCGGCTGTCCTGCTGCCGCCACCTGCTGCATGAGCTGCTCCGCTGCCGCAATCGCATTCGCGTCCCCGGAAGCCACCGCCGCCTCGTACGTTGCCGCCGCGAGCGCCGCGGGGTCTGTCGCCTGCGCGGAATTCCGCAGTGCAGCCGCCGTTGACTTCACCTGATCAATGGAGCCGGAGGCGATGGCGGAATTGATGATGCTCAAATTCGCCGGGTTGTCCGTCGCGGTGCCCACCGTTGCGGTGCGGGGCACCATCTTGTAATTGCTTTCGTTGATGATGACGCGCTCCGTCTCCTCACCGTTCTCCGTCGTGATGCGCCACAGTCTTGCCTTGTAGCCCACATGCGCGGACTGCACGTCGACAAACCCGATGGGCTGCGAGGCATCCGCGTGAATGACCTCGGGCCCCGCCGGTGTCGTGGAAACCGTTTCCGGCTCATAGCGCACCTTGTGTGAGCCCGCGCGTTCCTCCACGCCGTAAATGGTGAACGTAATATTCTTTCCCTCCGTGTATCCGTCGATGTAGATCGGATGCGCGGTATTGTTGACAAACTTAAAATCCTTTTCGGACGATTCCGCAATCGCGGCATCCATCGAGGGCTGCACATAGGAAACAATCATGGAATGGTTGTGTCGCTCCGTGACCTCCAACTCCGAACGCAGCACCGCGTTGTAAAGCGTCGTCGAGACCTGGCAGATACCGCCGCCCAAAGAATCCACAACCTGCCCGTTTAAGTAAGACCCCGCGAGGTAATAGCCGTTCGCCTCGGTGAAGGGCTGCATGTGGTCGAGCACAGAATACTCTTCGCCGGGGTAGATGGTCACGCCCTGTGTCAGCCGGCAGCCGTTTGCGATGTTTGCGCTTCTGGCGTTGCTCGAGGTGCGGTAGTTCGTCGAGAAGGTTCCCAGCACATCCTTCACGCGGGAAAGCTCCTCATAAGAGCCCTTGGGCTTTTCCTCCTCAACGGCGATGGAAAGAATGGTGACGTCGTCCGAAGCGCCCTCCGCAAGGAAGTCCTGCAATGTCTGTATGGACGCATTCACATTAATCGAAAAGCCGCTTTGCCCCTCCGTAATCTGAAAGGCGCCGTCCTCACGGTGCAGCTCGTAATCAATCGCCTCCTGCGCAAGCGCGTCACACTGTGTCGTCAACACATTGCGCAGCGTCGTGTCGTCGAACAACAATGCCAGTTCGTACGCGACGGGTGCATGGTCATGGTCCTTTTTGTCCTTGTAGCGCTTTACGGGGTTTCCCGCGTGTCCCAAAGAAAGCGCCTGTGTGAGCACCTCCTCGTTCTCCCACATCAGTCCCAGCTCGCCCAGCGAGATTTCCTTTTGCGCTTCCGTCTCGCCCTTCAGCGTCAGGGTGCGTGCCTTTAACGCCGCCATCTGCGCGTTCACCGCCGCCTGCGCCTCCTGTGCGCTCAAGCCGGAAACATCCACCTTGCCGATCGTCACGCCCGGTAAGATTTTCACATCCTCCAGCATTGTCACCGCCTGCACGTGCGCGTCGATAGCTTCCTCTTCCGCCGCCGGAATCTCTTCCAGGATATCGCCCTGCACGGCGTCCTCTTCCTCAATGCGCTCAAAAATCTCCGCCGCAGACACCGTCTGTGCCGTCAGCGCAAAGAGCATGCATATCACCAACCAAAACTTCTTCATAACCATTCCTTCTGTGCTATACTGTCTGTATGAAAATACCGCTGATATTTGTTTCCTTATTATGGTTCTGCCTCTACCTCGCGGTCCGCTTCCGCGTGAACCGTCAGAAGGAACAGAAAAAGGAACAGTCCTTCTGGGACAGGGAAAACGAGGCAAACTTCGCCCGTGTCAAACCGCTTGACGATCTTAGCTACATCACGGTCGATACGGATGCGCTTCCGTTTGCGCGCATTCCAAAGGACGATGCCGCACGTGATGCCTTGGAGCGTGTGCGTGCACTTGCGGGCGAGAAAATCGTCAACCTCACCGGCATCAGCAACACGGACTTAAAGCTGCGCTACGGTGCCGCAAACTTGGAGACCTTAACCGCCTACGACCAGAACTTCACCACGCTCGCGACCTCTTTGCAAAAGTGGGCACATGCGCTCATCGAGGAAGCGGCGTGCGCCGAAGAGGAAACGAAAGCCGCACTTCTTTCGGATGCCCGCACGCTTTTGGAGTTCTCCGTTGCATCCGGCTCCGACATCACCGCCACCTACAAGGATCTTGCCGCGCTCTACGAAGAGACCCTTTCCAAACAGGACGCGTATGACGCCGTCTTAAAGCTCAAGGAAGGCGCGTCCACACTTTCTTCCATGACAAAACCGCAGTTGTTGTCCTTTTTGGAGGAACGCGCAGCGGCACTTTCCTGAACAAATACACGCTACTTCTATTTTACTACAGACGGGCAGATATCCGCAAGAAAACAGCGGCTGCATTTCGGGCGCTGCGACGTACAGATGGTGCGCCCGAGATGGATGATTTGTAAGTTGTACCGGATCCAGTTCTCCTTCGGCAGAACCTTCATGAGATCGTATTCCACCTTGACGGGGTCCGTTTCGTTTGTGAACCCCAGACGATAGGAAATGCGCTTGACGTGGGTGTCGACCACGACGGAATCCTGCTTGTAGATGTTGCCGCGCACAACGTTCGCGGTCTTTCGCCCGACGCCGGGAAGCGAGGTTAATTCCTCAATGGTTTCCGGAACCTCACCGTGAAAGCGCTCTACGATGGCATCCGCGCAGGCGATGATGTTGCGCGCCTTGTGATGATAAAATCCGGTGGAATGCACCAGTGCTTCCACATCCTTGATATCCGCCTTTGCCAGTCGTTTTGCGTCAGGGTATTTTTTGAAAAGCGCAGGTGTCACCATGTTGACCCTTGCGTCCGTGCACTGCGCACTTAAGATCGTTGCCACCAGTAATTGAAACGGGGTGCCGTAATCCAGATAGGTTTCTGTCTGCTCCGCAAGCTCTTTGTCGAGGCGTGCGCAGACTTCCTTCACACGCATCTGCAGCTTCTTTGTGTTACGAATCATCGCTTCTCCCAGAGGGACCAGTCGCCGTTTGCGTCTTCAAAGACCAGATAGTCCGTATCCTCATGCCCCGCAAGAAGATACCAGCCTTCCTCGTCCTTAACCGCTTCCCCTGCGCATTCCGGCAGGCGCTTTTGTCCTTCGTCCGTGACCGGGACACGCGCGTAAAGCGTATCCTCTCCGGCAACCGCCAAGCGAATCACCTGCATCTTGGAGCCGTCGTACGGAAGCGTCGAAAGGACGGATGTGCTCTCATCCCCCGCCTTGTACTCCGCGACGGTTTCAAAGTCAAGGTCCGTGACAATCTCGTTGCTCGTCGCTTCTTCGGTTTTTGCCAGAAGCTCTTCGACATCAACGTATGCCACCTCGATGCCCTCGCCCGTCACTTCGCCTTCGGCGACCGCCGGGTTCTCAGGTGAAAGAGCAGGCTCCTTCCGGAAGCGGCTGACGCCAAAGCCCAGAAGGATGGCTG
>JAFSRL010000154.1 GCA_017446125.1 Lachnospiraceae bacterium | reverse complement strand
TCCCCCTGACTCACCCATCCCCTTAAAATACAGGGGGTTCTTATGAAGGTAACCATCGACCATCTCACCAAACGCTTCGGCGATTTCACCGCCGTCAATGATTTCAACATGACCTTCGAGGACGGCAAGCTCGTGGCACTTCTTGGCCCTTCGGGCTGCGGCAAGTCCACGATGCTCAACATGCTCTCGGGCATCCTGCCCGTCACGGAGGGCAAGATCTTTTTTGACGACGATGATGTCACCAATACGCCGCCGCAGGACCGCGGCGTCGGACTCGTCTTCCAGAACTATGCGCTTTATCCGCACATGAGTGTTTTGGAAAACATCGCGTTTCCCTTAGAGATCCAGAAGGTGCCGAAGGCGGAGCGCGCGGAGAAAGCGCGCGAGATGGCAAAGCTTGTCCATGTGGAGCAGCTCCTTGACCGTAAGCCCAGCGCCCTTTCCGGCGGACAGCAGCAGCGTGTCGCGATCGCAAGAGCGCTGATCAAGAACCCCAGGCTCTTACTTTTGGACGAGCCCTTATCGAATCTTGACGCGAGACTGCGCCTTGAGATGCGCGAAGAGATCCGCCGCATCCAGCAGCGCACCGGCGTCACGACCATCTTTGTCACGCACGACCAGGAAGAGGCGATGAGCATCTGCGACCGCATCGTTTTGATGAAGGACGGTCTCTTGCAGCAGGAGGACGGCCCGCAGGAACTTTATGATTCCCCGGTCAATCTCTTTGTCGCGAATTTCCTCGGCAACCCCCCGATCAACAACCTGCACGGCTTCATCCGCGACGGTGCCTTTGTCACGAACGATGAAGCGGTGACCATCCGCTACCGGAACTTCCCTAAGGACTTACCCGAGGGCCGCAAGGTCATTCTGGGCATCCGCGCGGAGGCGGCCATCATCTCACGCGATGAGACGCACGACTTCACCTCCGTCATCAAGCAGCGTTACACGATGGGCAAGGAAGAGTTGGCATTCCTGAATTTAGGCGAACAGGAAATCCGCGTGTATCTGTCCAACGAGTACGAGGAGGAGCCGGGCGCGGAGGCGTCTTTCCACTTACGCTCGAAGGGCGTATTGCTCTTTGACGAGGAGACGGGGGAACGCTTATGAAGACAGAACGCGAGGCGCGCTATATCTTTAACCGGCCCTTAGAGCCCTTACTGTACCTGATTCCCTTTGCCTTAGGGCTCATCGTCTTTACGGTGTACCCCATCGTGAACGTTGTCTTAATGGCGTTTAAGGAAGGATATCGTCTTTCCGGTTCGTACAAGGGCGTGGGGCTCGGAAACTTTGAATATGTCTTAGGCAATGACGCGTTTAAGTCCGCCGTCGGCAACACCTTTATCTATGTGTTTACCGTGGTGCCCGTTGCGACGGTTTTGGCAATCCTGATCGCGAACCTTTTAAACCAGAAAATCAAGGGCATCGCCATCTTCCAGACCGCGTACTTTTTGCCGATGGTCACGTCGTCCATCGCGGTCGGTCTGTCCTGGCGGTATCTGTTCAACAAGGAGTTCGGCGTCATCAACTTCCTGTTAGGTCTTGTCGGAATCGATAAGATTGATTGGCTCGGTGCGACCGCCGGCAAGGCGCCGTGGAACATCGCCGTGATTATCATCTTCGGCATCTGGAACATCCTGCCGTTTACCATCATCTTAATGCTTTCGGGATTACAGAACATCGACCCCATGTACTACACGGCGGCGAAGGTTGACGGCGCGAACACCACGAAGATCTTTTTCCGGATCACGGTGCCGTTACTTGCACCCACCATCTTTTTGACCATGCTCATCAACATGATTTCCGCCTTCAAGGTTTACAATGAGGTCATTCCGTTCTGGAGCGGCAAGGCGGGTGTTTTGAGCAACAACCTCTACACGATGGTCTATTACATCAAGGAGCTGTTCTATTCAAAACAGCAGCTCGGGCGCGCGGCGGCCGGCAGCATCATTTTGTTCTTTATCATTTTCTGCTTTACCATGATCCAGCGGTTTGTGCAGAAGAAGTTTTCATATTAAGGAAGGAGGCGCGGCATGAACAAAGAACATGTAAAAAAGTTTTTCATCTACTTCTTCCTGATTTTGGGCGCGGTCATCATGATCTTCCCGTTTTACTGGATGTTCTCGTCTTCCTTTAAGACGGCGGCGGAATACAATTCGTTCCCGCCCAAGTGGGTGCCGGGGAACTGGCTGAATCTGGAGAACTTTCAAAACGCCTTTGCCAGGAAGAGCCGCGTGACGTGGTTCGGGAACACGTTTGAGGCGCCGAGCTTTTTGTGGTACTTCATCAATTCCACAATCGTCACCGCGGCGTGCGCGGTGGTCACGGGGATTGTAACGATCTTAGGGGCATTCGGGTTTTCGCGCCTGCGCTTCCCCGGCAGAACGTTTATCTTTTCGCTCCTTGTGGCCTTTATGATGGTGCCCTTTGAAATGCTCATCATCACCAACTACCAGACGGTGACACGCTTCGGGTGGGTCGACACCTTAAAGGTGCTCATCCTCCCGTTCATGACATCGATTTTTTACACAATCATCTTAAAAGGGTTTTTTGACACAATCTCGGATTCGCTTTATTATTCCGCGCGGATTGACGGGGCGAGCAACTGGACGTATCTGTGGCGCGTGATGGTGCCCATCGCGAAACCGTCCCTCGTCACGATCATCATGTTAAACGCGATTGCGAGCTGGAACTCGTTTCTTTGGCCCACGCTCGTGATCAACTCCGACAGAAACCGGACGGTGCCCTTGGGGTTATTCTCCTTCATGTCGGAGGCGGGAAGCGATCCCAAACTGCAGCTGGCGGCATCAACGGTTTCAATCCTGCCCATGGTCGTGCTGTTCTTATTCGCGAGACGCTACATCGTGAGCGGCGTGGCACGCGGCGGACTGAAGGGGTAAACAAGAGGGATACAAATGGCGGTAACGGTACAGTTTCACAAAGGCTTGAAAGAAATCGGCGGAACCTTCGTCGAGGTGGAGACAGCGCGTGCAAAGTGCATGTTCGACTTCGGCTTCGCCCGGGGTGATATGCTGGATTATAAAATCCGGCCGCGGAAGGGCTTTGCGGCGTCCGATTACGCGGCGCTGGGCATCCTGCCGGTGACGGACGGAATTTATGACGCGCGCAACGCGGATGTGCTCCGGGTGCTTCCTTACGGCGAGCCCACGGTCTCGAAGGAGTGCTTCCTTTTGATTTCACACATGCACATCGATCACATGGGCGGGTTAACCTTTTTGCATCCGGATGTTCCGGTCTACATGACGAAGGATTCGCTCAAGCTTTACAAGCGCATTTCGGAGAACGGCAAGGAAGAGGGGGCGATGCACAAAAACTGTATCGGCGTCGAGCCCGGCATTCCGTTTACGGTGGGCGACATCACGGTGACGGCGTTAAGCGTCGACCACGACGTGCCCGGTGCCTGCGGGTTTTTGATCCGCTCGGAGGGCAAGACGATTTGCTACACGGGGGACTTTAGGTTCCACGGATTTCACAAGGAGCTTTCGCGGGACTTCGCGCGCAAGGTGTCGCAGGCGGGCGTCGACATGATGATTTGCGAGGGCACGAGCGTGAGCCACGAGCCCGTCAATATGTTGAAGCTCACGGCGCCGGAGGAAGGCAAGCGCACGGAGCAGGACCTGCAAAAGGAAGTGCGCGCGTACGCAAAGAAGGCGGAGGGGCTCATCGTCATCAACTGCTACCCGCGCAACGTCGAACGCCTTCATCAGCTGGTCGAGACCTTAAAGAAGTGTGGCCGCAAGCTGGTGCTGGTCGAGGTCGCCGCGGATTACTTAAACGCGTTCTATCCCAAGGACCCCATCTGCGTGTACGAGGATACCATGCTGCGTGCGGACAGGCCGAAGAAATGGCGGCGCGTCTCCAGGCAGGAGCTGTTGTTTGACCCTTCGCAGTATGTACTGCAGTTGCCCTACCGGAATATGTACGAGCTTGTTGCCCTGCGGGGCGGCGTGAGCGCGTATTTGCATTTCGACGGGGCGCCGCTTGGAGCCTACGATCCGTCGTTTCGCAGGATGGAGATGATGCTGGAGGAGCTCGGGATTGCGTACGAGCACATGGGCGTCTCCGGACACGCGGAGCCGTACTACATCAAATACATGATCGACACGATCGCACCAAAAATTCTCGTTCCCCTGCACTCCTTCAAACCGGAGCAGGTGAAGTCGGACGCCGCGGAGCGCCGCATCCTGCCCGCCGAGGGGGAGGTCGTGAAATTATAAGTGAGTCAGGGGGACGGGT
>JAFSRL010000153.1 GCA_017446125.1 Lachnospiraceae bacterium | reverse complement strand
ACCTTCGGGTTTATGGGGATCTCTCCGGTGCTCATCGGGATCGACAACGGGATGCCCTGGAAATATATGACGGGTTTAAGCACAAACCGTGTTGCCCTTGTGAGTAACCGCGCGGATCTTTCTTCTCTTAAGGACGTAAAGCCTTCCGAGCGGATCGCCATACTTTCACCCGGCTGCACACAGCACATCCTGCTCTCATTGCTGGCGAAAGAACAGTTGGGGGATCTTCACGCCCTTGATACACAGCTCATCTCCATGTCGCATCCCGATGCAATGAATGCTCTGCTCTCCGATACGGAGGTGGTCATCCATGTCGCGACCTCACCCTACATTGAGGAGGAGATTGCGCAGGGAATGCATGTGATCGCCGAGGGCAATGAGATCCTGGGTACTCCGTTTACCTTTATCAGTGGCGTTGCCATGACGGATTATGTCGCTGCGCATCCGGAGGTCTATCAGACATTTATGAAGTGCCTGCAGTCGGCGGTTGACGAGATCAACGAAGGGCACGACGATGTCTACGGGGAGCTGGCCGCCATCTACGGAATTGATGCGTCCGGGTTAAAAAAACAGATGACCTACAACGGCACGATCTACAATACAGACTTAAACGGCATCGCTGCCATGAGCCGCGCGATGGAAAAGACAGGCTTTATCAAAAAGGCGCTGCCGCTTGATGCCCTTATCTTTGAGGACCGACTCGGGAGGTCCGAATGAAGAAGGCGTTCTGGATCGTCATCCTTTTGATCCTCTGGGAAGCAGGGGTGCGGCTTACGCAGGTCTCACCGCTCATCCTGCCCTCCATTTTGGATGTCTGTGGCGCCCTGTGGCGGGATCTGACGGAAGGCTTGCTTTTGTCGCAGACCCTGTTCTCCCTGGCATTGATCGCTTCTGCCCTGCTATTGTCCCTGATACTGGCGATACTGTTTGTGTTTCTATCTTCCCTCCATCCTGCCGCACAGGGTCTGATCGATACGCTGACCGCGCTTGCACACCCGCTGCCGGGGCTTGCGTTGATGCCGCTCATCATCCTGTGGTTTGGCACGGGAACAGGCGCGGTGTTCGTAATCATCGTGCATTCCGCGTTGTGGCCCCTCGTCCTGAACATCGGCTCCGGTGTCAGGCGCATCCCGCAGATCTATACGGAAATCGCAAAAACCTTCTCCATGTCGGATACGGCAATCTTTTTCGAGATCCGCTTACTTTACGCCTTGCCGGACTTACTCTCCGGCACGCGCATCGCATGGGCAAGAGGATGGCGGGCATTTATCAGCGCCGAGATGGTCTTTGGCGCCGTGGGACTCTACGGCGGCTTAGGCTCCTACCTCTTAAACCGCAGGACCTTTATGGATACCGCCGGGCTTTTTGCCGGTATCGTTCTGATCGTTGCAATCGGTCTTTTTGTGGAAAACGGTCTCTTCCGGTTCCTGGAAAAACTGACCATTGAGAAATGGGGGATTTGGGAATAATCTTCGCAGGACCCTCATGACCATGGCCGGGCGGACGGCAAACCGGAAAACACCGTTCCACCAGAAGGCAAACAGACGCGGTATGTTATAAGTGCTTCTTCCTTCCGTACGCGCTCTGTGCCGCACCGGGATGCTCGCGATGTTCTTCGTCACCCGCAGGATGAGTGCCGCAAGATACGGTCCGGGTCCATTGTATCGTAAGATCGCATCCGCGATTTTCCCCCGCATGATAAAGAAACTTGATGTCCTCACCCCTTTGGGTTTTCTGTAAAAATACACTTGTGAATACCGGTTGAGATATGTGAACAGATTCCGGATGGCGGAATGACGTTTGTGCGGATAAAAAGCGTATACCACATCATAACCCTCCTCCAGTTTGTTTAAGAGCTTAATGCTTTCTGCCGGCGGTGTCTGCAGGTCATCATCCAGGCAGATGATGCGGCCTCCTTTTGCATGTCGCAGTCCCGCCATAATTGCGGCGTGCTGTCCCACATTCACGTTTAAACTGATCCCAGTGATCTCCTCATGCGTTTCGCACAGGCGTCGGATCACAAACAGCGTATCATCCGGCGAAGCGTCACACACGAGGATGATCTCAAAACGAAAGCGTGCGCACTCTTCGTGCGCACGCCATGTTTCTTCAATCTCGCAGACAAGATGAGAAATCGTCCTCGCCGAACGATAGCACGGGATCACAAAGCTAACCAGTGCCTCGTCGCGGATCAAAACTTACTTCCTGTTAAATGCCTTCACGCCCGGATACACCGCAGCCGCGCCCAGCTCTTCCTCGATGCGAAGCAACTGGTTGTACTTCGCGACACGCTCACTTCTCGAAGGTGCGCCGGTCTTGATCTGTCCGGTGTTCAACGCCACCGCAAGATCTGCGATTGTTGTATCTTCGGTCTCGCCAGAACGGTGCGAGGTCACTGCCGTGTATCCTGCCTTGTGTGCCATCTTGATTGCTTCTAAGGTCTCGGACACGGAACCGATCTGGTTCAACTTAATCAGGATCGAGTTGCCGCAGCCCTTTTCGATGCCCTTCTTTAAGCGGGTCGTGTTCGTGACGAAGAGGTCGTCGCCCACAAGCTGGACCTTGTCGCCCAGTTCCTTCGTCATGTACTGCCAGCCTTCCCAGTCCTCTTCGTCGAGGCCGTCCTCGATGGAATAGATGGGATACTTCTCGACCAGCTTCTTCCAGTGCGCAACGAGTGTCTTCGACGTAAACTTCTTGCCGGACTTGGGCTGCTTGTACTCGCCCTTCTTGCCGCCCTTCCATTCGCTAGCCGCCGCATCCATCGCGAGCACGAAGTCCTTGCCGGGCTTGTAGCCTGCCTTCTTGATGGCGGAAAGAATCATCTCGATGGTTTCCTCATCCGAATTCAAATCCGGTGCGAAGCCGCCTTCGTCGCCCACTGCCGTAACCATCTTCTTGCTCTTCAACAGAGACTGCAGCGCGTGGAAAACCTCCGCGCACATCCGCAAACCTTCCTTAAAGGAAGGAGCGCCCACCGGCATAATCATGAACTCCTGCACGTCGATCTTGTTCGATGCGTGCGCGCCGCCGTTCAAGATGTTCATCATGGGAACCGGCAGAACGTTTCCGTTTGCGCCGCCTAAGAATTTATATAACGGGATATCTAAGGACTGCGCCGCCGCGCGTGCGCAGGCAATGGAAACCGCAAGGATCGCGTTTGCGCCCAGCTTAGACTTATCCTTCGTGCCGTCCGCCTTGATCATCGCTGCGTCAACCGCATAGATGTCCGCGGGGTTCATGCCGGCAATCGCCTTGTTGATTACGGTGTTGATGTTCTTGACCGCCTTCTGCACGCCCTTGCCGCCGTAGCGTGTGCCGCCGTCACGAAGCTCCAACGCCTCGAACTCGCCGGTCGATGCGCCAGACGGTGCCGCGCCGTAAGCAACCGTGCCGTCCGTCAAATGCACTTCCGCTTCCACCGTGGGGTTGCCGCGGGAATCCACGATCTCTCTGCCGATGACTTTCTCGATTTCCATGTAATACATAGATCACCCTCCATTCAGAAATGTTTGTAAAAAAATGTAACTGTACAGTCAACAGTTACAGTATACCCCGATTTGTATACAAGTGTCAAAAGTCATTGGGGTTAGAAGAAACGAAGCAATCCGTATACAATCATAATAGTTTAATTACCTACCAAGACGAATGATACATCCCCACGGAGACGAATCCCTTCTTCACCGCCTCGATGTCAGAGCCCGTCATCCCTTCCGCCGCCGGATACATGCCCGCCGTGAAAATGCGCTCGCCGCCTTCCGTGCGTTCCTCGTACTTGTCGACAAAGAAGCAACCCTTGTCCGGCACGCGGTCCCACAAAACACCTTTGCACGCGCCCTTAGGTAGCCCCGGGAAGTTCACGTTCCACACCGCCGTGGTCGATGTGCCTCGCGTCAAAATTTCCTTCGTGACGCTCACCAGATACTCGTCCACGCATCCGAACTCTTCCCCGGCGTCCGCCGAAAAAGCAATGGCGGGAATCCCGCGCTCCAACGCCTCAAGGGCAGCGCCCATCGTGCCGGAGTAGCAAAGATCCACACCCGTGTTGTAGCCGTAGTTGATGCCGGAGAAAACGATGTCAATGCCTTCGGGGCATAAGAAGTAAACGCCCAGCTTCACGCAGTCCGCGGGCGTGCCGTCGATGGCATACGCATGCCTGATTCCCTCCACGCCGAATTCCTTCGTGCGGTCCTCACACGCGATGTCGCCGTGCACCGTGATGCGTCTGGACATGGCGGAACACTGTGACCGGGGGGCGACCACAGTCACCTCCCCGAATTCACGTGCATACGTCGCTAATTTTTTGATTCCCGCTGACGAGATTCCGTCATCGTTGACCACTAAAATGCTCATGTAAGAATGCTGCCCCTTACTTCAGGATTTGAATCTGGCCCAAAAGCGGGACAGACCTCATCTCACCCTTGCAGGCACCAATGAACGCAAGAATTTTTAATACAAGCATAAAGATTCCCCAGCCAAAAGAGATGAGGGCAATCAGAACGCCAACAAACGGAATCAGTGACAAGACGTAAAGCGGAATCGTAACCAAATCAAAGAGGCACAAAACGAGTCCCTGATTTAAGTGAAAACGCGTGTAGGGCTCCCTTGTATCACCCGCCAGCGCAATAATGATGAGTCCGATCCAGCCCATTACGTACGCAATGACACCGGCTGCAACAGGATGCAACTGCTTCGGCGCGGGTGCCGGCGCCTGGGCGTAGCCCTGCTGCTGGTAGTTCTGTTGTTGGTAGGTCTGCTGCTGATAAGTCTGCTGCTGTTCCTGGTGGTAGCTTCCCTGTGCCGCATCTGTTGCTGCACCGAACGCAGCACCCGCCGCGCCTGCAGCTTCGTTCACGGTTTCCGTCGCAGCCTGTGCAGCTTCGTTCACGGTTTCGTTTGCAGCCTGTGCCGCGTTATCAACAGCTTCCGCCGCTGCCTGCGTGAATCCCCCTGCCACTGCCGTTCCGCAGTTCGGGCAGTGCGCCGCCCCTTCCGGGAGCTGTGTTCCGCAATTTCCGCAAAATGACATGTCTTTCCTCCTCCTGCATTATATATGTACGTTGTTATCCAAGATTGTATTCTACCATAAGTTACACAGATGCGTCAAAGAATGAGTCAAGGGGACGGGTACACCAGACTCGTTGTATACAAATAGTCAGTGTACCCGTCCCCTTGACTCATTATATCACTT
>JAFSRL010000152.1 GCA_017446125.1 Lachnospiraceae bacterium | reverse complement strand
TGGAGGAAGTGACGTTTGCCGCTCCCGCAACCTTTGATGAAGAGACAGACCTTGTGTTGCAGGGGGAAGACGCTTTTGGCGCCACAAGACGCAGGATGCACATTGAAATTGCAGAAGCGGGTGAGGATGTCATCGTGTATTCGTACACGGAGCTTAATGGTGTGAAGGGAAAGACGGAGGAGCACCGCTTTGAAAACGGAAAGGTTCTGCGCAATCTCTTTTTTACCTACCGACCCAATTACGCCTCGACCGCATCCACCTACCGCGAGAACACGTTGGAATACGGGGACACGATTTTGATTGAAAACGTAAGCGCATATCCCGTCAGAATCAACGTCATTAAATTAAAGGACAACAACGCTCGGACCGCGCAGGCGGAACGCGCTTATAAGGCACGACTGAGTGTGAAATATAAGGATGCGGAGCGCATTGCGGTTTACACGAACCTGAATGAGAATGTTGCGACCGGCGAGAAGCTCACACATCAGACGCTTATTGGCGACAATGTGCGCCTGCTTCCTTTGTACGGTGCCTCCTCCGGCGCCGGCACCTTCTATGACACGACCGTAACGGTTTATCCGGAGGGAACGTTTGCGGAGGAGAAGGAACACATTCCCGTCGTGACGCTTTCGACAAAGGAGCGGGTGGATGGCTGAGCGCACCTTGAAAAACAGGCTGAAGGAAGAAAACGGCGCATCGATGATTCTGATTCTGGTGCTCATTGCGTTTTTGGCGATTCTGTTGTCCGTACTCATGACAAACACAATGCTGAACTACCGGATGAAGATTGCCTTAGCGCATGCGCGGAATAATTTTTATTCCGCGGAGCAGGAGATGGAGTCGGAACGCAGGGAAATCGCGGAAACGGTTTCCGACGTGCTTGCGAAATCGTATTCGAGCGTGATGACAAGCGGTATCGCTTTTGAAGAAGAAACCCTTGTGAACGCGTTTCGGACATCCTTTCAGGAAGGGTTGAAAACAGCGCTTGCCAGAAAGGCGCCCGGAAAGGAGATTGAGGTCTTACCGGACCGGATTGTGGTAAAGGATTTCTCAGTCTCGAAAACGGATGCGGAAGGATATACGAGTTCCATACGAACCGACATCGCGGTTCTGATTCCGGACGCGGCATACTGGAAGGAACACGGCGTGATGGAAGTGAAGGACCTGGTGGTATATGAGAACTTTACGGAAAACTGAGGACGGCTTCTCCATCGTTGAGCTGATCATCGTCATCGCGTTTATGAGCGTTCTTGCAACCGTGACGGTTTCCATGTCGGGCATCTTAGCGGGAAGAAAGGCGCATGCCGCAACGGAGAAGCTAAGCACGCTTGTGGGACGCACCAAGGGAAGCGCAATCGCGTGGTCAAAGGGCGGCTTCCACGACGTGACACAGGATGTCGATGTCCTGTTGACCATCCACCGCGAGCCGGACGGCGTACACGGCACCCTGCGTGTGAACGAAGAAGAAGAGGATGTCCTTTTGAGCGTTGACCGTGTGCAGTTTGATGCGGTATACGCACAGGGAAGGAACCAGTCTCTTGCGGGCGCGAAAAGCGTGACGTTAACAAACGAAACCGTCTTTACGCTCGCCTTTGACAAGCGGACCGGCGCACAGCTTCCCGAGGCGGACGGGACCTATTTGAAACAGGTGGTATTAACGGAAGGGGAGAAGACCTACCGGCTGAAGCTGACACCGGCAACGGGCATGTATGATGTGGAGATTGCGACAACGGCTGCGACAAGTGAATGAAGATCACGGCTACTCGCTTTTGGAGCTCGTCATCACGGTCGCGATTCTTGCGGGTGTGGGTGCCGGAATCAGCGCGTTGATGCTCTCCGGAACACGCCTCTACGGCGCGCAGAGCGCGACGTTGCGGCTGCAGAACAAGGCGCAGCTTTTATCGGCGCAGCTAAGGACGTATTTCACGGAGGCTTCGGAGTTCGTGTATGAGGATGCGGAGACTTTGTCGCCGGAAACGCTTGTAAGATTTTCAGGGATGGAGAGCTGCTTCGTATACGGAGATGAGGAAGCGCAATCGTGCATTCTCTATGACGCGGAAGCCGGAAGGCTTTATTACGGAGAGGGACTCCTTGCGGAAGAGACGTTCACCGCGGACGAGATTGTCAGGGACTTTCCGCTTTTGGCGCAGGATGTCAGTGACTTTCAGATTGCGTTCCCGGAATCCGCGGACGGATCCAGGAACTCGCGCATGGAAACCTCATTCACGCTAAAGGATCACGGCGCGACCTATGACGTGCACTTTGTGACGGCGCTGCGCAATCACAAGGCGCCGGTTGCGGAAACGGATGGGGAGGATACGCCTTAGGAATGGCGAAGCGGTTGTCGAAACGCCTGCAGGCAGTGGCGGACTTTGTTCCGGAGAATGCAAGACTTGTTGACATCGGAACGGACCATGCGCACCTTCCCATCGCGCTGTTACAGGAGGGAAGGATCAAGAGCGCAATCGCGATGGATGTTGTGGAAGGTCCCCTGGCGCGCGCAAGGCAAAATGTGGAAGAGTGTGACGCGTCCGTGCAAAACCGGATTGCGCTTCGCCTCTCGGACGGATTTAGCGCATTACAAACAAACGAAGCGGACTGCGCCGTGCTCGCCGGCATGGGCGGGGACTTGATGATACGGATTCTTGCGGCAAAAGATGTCAAGGCACTGGGATTGAAGACGCTGGTACTGGAGCCGCAGTCGGAAGCGCAGGCGGTGCGACGTTACCTTCATGAACACGATTTGTTTTTGAACGATGAAGCGATGGTAACGGAGGCAAATAAGTTCTACCCCGTGCTGCAGGTTGTGTGTGAAGGAACGCACACACTCTACGATACGGCACGCAACGCGCTTTTGCAGGCGCAGGTGCCGGAAGCGTTTGTAGAAGAGATGCTGTTTCGTTTCGGACCGTCGCTTCTATTAAAAGAGGACGGGATACTCTCCGCGTTTCTTTTGAAGGAGCGGGCACGCTTGGACGGGATTATAAAGGAACTGGGGCAGTTAAAACAAACGGATGAAATGCAGGAAAGCGCGGTGTTCTTAGATTGGAAGATGCTGATACACACCATTTCCTATCTCACAGGAGGAGAAGATGAAGTTTGAGGAAGTGATGAAGGTTTTGGAGGATCATTCCCCGCTTTGCTTTGCGGAGGAATGGGACAACGTGGGACTGTTGACCGGACGACGCGACAAGGAGGTGAAAACCGTTTTGATTGCGGTGGACGCAACGGATGCCGTCATCGATGAGGCGGTGAAGCAAAAGGCGGATCTTCTCCTGACGCATCACCCGCTCATCTTCCGCGCGATTAAGCGGGTGAATACGGATGACTTTATCGGCCGCAGGCTTGTTAAGCTGTTGCAGCACGACATCAACTACGTCGCTATGCACACGAACTTTGATGTGCTGGGCATGGCGGATGCGGCGGCGAACAGAATCGGTCTTACGGATACGGACGTCCTGGACGTGACATTCGAAGAGGACGGACGCCGCGAGGGCATCGGACGCATCGGTCGCTTTGACGCGCCGCGCTCCTTGCGTATGATAGCGGAGTGCGTGAAGGAAGCGTTTGCGCTTCCGGCGGTTCGCGTCTTCGGCTCGCCCGAAGAGGAAGTGGAAACGATTGCGCTGTGCCCGGGGTCGGGGAAGAGTGTGATTTCCGTTTCGATTGAAAAGGGAGCGAATGTTTTGATCACCGGCGACATCGACCATCATGAGGGGATCGACGCGGTGGCGCAGGGATTGAACATCATCGATGCGGGACACTTCGGCATCGAGAAGATTTTTGTGACATACATGGAAACGTTTCTGAAGGAGCATCTGCCGGAATTGACGGTGATGTCCGCGACGGAAACCGATCCGTTTATCACCATATAAAATCACATTGACCGGGAAGGAGACAATCACATGATCATCACAGTAAACGGCGTTAACAAGGAATATGCGGAAGGAACAACCTACGAACAGATTGCTTTGGAGCATCAAAAGGATTACGATCACGTCATCGCGCTTGCCGAACAGGATCACAAGATTTATGAGCTGATGAAGAAAGTAAAGTCTGACGGTGAGGTGAAGTTTCTCACGATTGCGGACAAGATCGGTCATCAGGCGTATGTACGCACGGCGACCATGATGATGATCAAGGCGGTGCGCGATGTTCTGGGCGCGGAGCACATCGAAAAGCTGAAGGTGGAGTTTTCGGTGGGGCCCGGGCTTTTCTGCACGATCAAGTCTGACATCAAGATCGACCGTCCTTTCATTGAAAAGGTGGCGACGAGAATGCATGAGATGGTCGAGGAGAAGCTGCCCATCAAAAAGATGGCATGCCCTTTGGCGGACGCCGTGAAGATTTTTGAGGAGCAGAACGATCCGGACAAGGTGCTGCTGTTCAAGTACCGCCGCTACTCGCGCATCAACGTGTACGAGCTTGACGGTTACTATGATTACTTCTACGGTTACATGCTGCCGAACACATCCTACGTTCCGTACTTTGATCTGATCAGCTACCGCGAGGGGATTTTGCTGGTGCTGCCTTCGAGAACGAATCCGGAAAAAATTACGGAGTTTGCGTCGAGAGAAAAGGTTGTGACGCAGATGATGATTTCCACGAACTGGGGGAACCGTTTGGGCATCGACAACGTGGGCGACCTGAACGAGCAGATCTGCACGGGCGACATGGCAAGCATGATTCTGGTGCAGGAGGCGCTGCAGGAGCGCAGAATCGGCGAGCTAGCGGAAAACATTTACAACCGGCGCGGCGTGAAGTTCGTTATGATCGCGGGACCGTCCTCGTCCGGAAAGACGACGTTTGCGAACCGCCTGTCCATTCAGCTGCGCACCTATGGGCTAAAGCCGCACCTGATCAGCCTGGATAATTATTTCTTGAACCGCACGGAGACGCCCAGGGATGAAAACGGGAATTACAATTTTGAGTGCCTTGAGGCGATTGATGTCGAGCAGTTCAACAAGGACATGACAGCGCTGTTGAAGGGCGAGAAGGTGGAGCTGCCGACCTTTAATTTCTTAACCGGTGAGCGCGAGATGAACGGTGACTACATGAAGCTGAACGAGGAGGACATCTTAGTCATCGAGGGCATCCACGGGCTGAACGAGAAGATGTCTTATGCGCTGCCCGCGAAGAGTAAGTACCGCATCTACATTTCCGCGCTGGCGAGCTTAAACGTTGACTCTCACAACCGGATTCGTACGACGGACGCAAGACTCTTGCGTCGTATCGTGCGGGATGCCAGAACCAGAGGCGCAACGGCGCGTCATACCATTGCAATGTGGGAGAGCGTCAGGCGCGGTGAGGAGGAATACATCTTCCCCTTCCAGGAGAGCGCGGACGAGGTCTTCAATTCCGCACAGATTTATGAGATCGCGGTCATCAAGCCCTATGCGGAACGCCTGCTTTTCGACATCGAAAAGGGCGAGCCCGAATATTATGAAGCAAAGCGTTTGATCAAACTCCTGGACTATGTGGTCGGGATGGATTCGACGCTCATTCCCATGAACTCGATTTGCAGGGAGTTTATCGGGGGATCGTGTTTTAAAGTATGATATAATATTCCCGAGCCGGCCAAATGATCGCGGGTACATTTGTACACGAGGAAAGTCCGGGCTCCACAGGGCAGGATGCCGGATAACGTCCGGCTAAGGTGACTTACGGGACAGTGCAACAGAGAGCAGACCGCCTGTCGCAAGACAGGTAAGGGTGAAAGGGCGGTGTAAGAGACCACCGCGCATCCGGTAACGGGTGCGGCATTGTAAACCCCATCCGGAGCAAGACCAAGTACGCAGCCATGGAGCGGCCCGTTCCGCTGCGAGGTAGGTCGCTGGAGGCTGCCGGTAACGGCAGTCGTAGATAGATGATCATTCACGACAGAACCCGGCTTACAGGCCGGCTCATCAGCTTCATATTGATTCTGTTTGTCTTGAGCACAAGCACGATACAGGCGTATGCATACGGCCCGACCGATGAAGAGGTTGTGGCAAGTATGTATGCGCTTGATTTGTTTAAGACATCCGTGCGCTCTAGCGAGGACGCTGCCTGGGCGCACGATGAGATGCGGCATCTGACGGTGCAGTTGCACGCGGGAAGTACCTTCGGCACCGGCTGCATCTTCCGGATTGACAAAGAGGAGCTCATCATTGTCTCCAACCGGCATGTGATTGAAAACTGGAAAACGATGCAACTGCCGCAGGGGACGGAAATCACACAGGAAGCGATTGAGGGGGAGATTCTTTCGCGCGCACCCGCCGAGCGCTCGTATGTTATTTTCTATGACGGTTCCGCGGCGCTTGCAACCTTAGCGGGCGTGTCTTATGATGCGGACGTGGGCTTTTTACGGGTTCCGTTATCCCAGATTCCGGCGGACCGCTTAATCTTTTTGCGTTCGCTTTCGCTGGAAGAGGACGGCGTCAGGATACAGCCGGACGATAAGATTTTTGCGTACGAATCCACGGACATCGCGGCAACCTTCACATCCAGGAATATTTCGCTGCACTCCGGGGACACCGGCATTGCGCAGAAAATCCACGAGGGCAGCGTCATCTATCCGGACGCATACATCGAACAGTTCAGCACCACCATGCTTTTTGCGCTCTGCAAGGCGGAGGCCGGCATGTCCGGCGGCGGGATCTTCGACCTGCGCGGCAATTACTACGGCATTGTCACCGGCGGCAACGAAAAGGGTGAGAT
>JAFSRL010000151.1 GCA_017446125.1 Lachnospiraceae bacterium | reverse complement strand
CTGCTGTGAACCAGTTAGGCTTTGCGGATAAGATGAGCCACATCTCCACCGGCGGTAGTGCTTCCCTTGAATTTTTAGAGGGGAAGGAACTTCCCGGTGTAACTGCTGCTGATGACGCATTGAGCACTTGACGAAACCAAACGAAGTGAAGGTTGAGTTTAGTGCGAAAGTGGTTCTTTGCAACTTAATGAGAACGAGTGACAACGAAGTTCGAATTTAGTGCAACAGAACTTCCTTATAATAAAAAGGAGGACAACATGTCAAGAAGAAAAATCGTCGCCGGCAACTGGAAGATGAACATGACGCCGACGGAAGCTGTTAAATTAATCGACACATTAAAACCCCTGGTCGCAAGTGACGACGTCGACGTCGTCTTCTGCGTGCCCGCAATCGACATCATCCCGGCCGTCGAGGCGGTGAAAGGCACGAACATCGCGATCGGCGCGGAGAACCTCTACTTTGAAGACAAGGGCGCGTTCACGGGCGAGATCAGCGCGGACATGCTCCTTGACGCCGGTGTGAAATATGTCATCATCGGCCACTCGGAGCGCAGGGAGTATTTTGCTGAGACCGACGAGACGGTGAACAAGAAGGTCCTAAAGGCGATCGAGAAAGGCTTGACGCCCATCGTGTGCTGCGGCGAGACCTTAACGCAGCGCGAGCAGGGCATCACGATCGACTGGATCCGCCAGCAGATGAAGATCGCGTTCTTAAACGTGTCTGCGGCTGACGCGGCGAAGTGCGTGATTGCGTACGAACCCATCTGGGCAATCGGCACGGGCAAGACGGCAACGAGTGATCAGGCGGAAGAGGTTTGCAAGGCGATCCGCGACCTCATGCGCGAGATCTACGACGACGCGACCGCGGAGGCAATCCGCATCCAGTACGGCGGCTCTGTCAACGGCGGCAACGCCGCGGAGCTTTTTGCGAAGCCTGACATCGACGGCGGCCTCGTCGGCGGCGCGAGCTTAAAGGAAGAATTTGGTGATATTATAGCCGGAAGCACTTGCTGCTGACGGCGTATTGGAACGTGAGGACATGTGGCAACATGCGAGTTGGAATGCGCAGCCTCGCATGTTGCGCATTGGTTCAGGAACTGAACCGATGCAGAATTTGGGCAGATCGTGTGCTACAACAGGTAATCTTAAAAGGGGCGCACTGTTTTAAGTGCGCTCCTGTAATATTTTTATGTCTGGTACTGTCTTCCTGTTCCGGAGCAGCCACGGAAGAAACTGCAAACGGGATAGTGATAACCGATTCTGCAACCGCAGGCACCGTATCTTCAGATGCTTTTGCGGTTAATACCACATCTTCCGAAACCGATGTCGCGGACCATCCGTTATATGAGAGAATCAATTCGGTACTGAAACCGCGCGAAACATTTCGTGTTCAGAACGTTTTAATCACACAAAACGGTGATAATCTGACAATCCAATACGATTCCCGCCAGATGTACAATAAAGATGTTTTTGTCACAGTTAAGACGACAATACGCAAGCTGGATCCCATGCCGTCGGAAGAGGATCAGTTTGCGATGATTGAATATTTCAAGGAACGATTCCCGAGTTTTGCGGGCTTCAGGAGGTGGGACCGGCGGTTTAACCGTAAGTATGAGTCGGTGCAGGAACGGGAAAGAAATCATTTTGGCCATTATTATTGGGATATTCTCGCAGACGGGTATCCAACAGTATTTGTCTATCAGGGAACCGCTTATGAGGTTTTTTCCGAATTCGAGGATCAG
>JAFSRL010000150.1 GCA_017446125.1 Lachnospiraceae bacterium | reverse complement strand
GTTCTGAATGTCACCTGAACCCCAAGGTGACATTCAGAACCGTCCCCTTTGTCATCTCGGGAACCCGCTACTGTAGTGTAATTCATAGGAATCAGGGTTTTCTCTTTCCCCGGTGATAAAGAGCGCTTCAATACCTTCCGTCTCTTCAATGAGCTTCAGCCCGTCCTCCAGCCCCAGAATAAAGCAGGTGGTGGAGAGAGCGTCGCCGTCAACGCTTTTTTCGGACAGAATCGTCACACCCAAAAGACCGTTGTCAACGGGAAAGCCGGTCGCGGGGTCTAAAATGTGGTGATACAAAACGTCATCGACAACAAAATACCGCTCATAGTTTCCGCTTGAGACCATTGAGAGGTCGTTGACGTTAATCGCGGCGATGGTTTCGTTCCGTGTGGAAAACGGCTTTTGCACCCCGATGCGAAACGACGTTCCGTCCGGCTTTTCGCCGATGGTCAACACATTGCCGCCCAGGTTGATGATGGCGCTTTCCACACCGCGTTCAAGAAGAAGATCCTTCAAACGGTCCGCAATATAGCCCTTCGCGATGGCGCCCAAGTCGATTCTTGCATCGGGGTCCGTGAGCTGCACCGTATTTCCGTTCAGTGTAACACAGGAAACATCGATGTGCTGCAGCGCCTCTTCGATTGCCGCCTTCTCCGGTACAGGGCCCAAGGGCTCGTTTGTAAAATTCCACATGGTGGAAACCGCACCGATGGTGGGGTCGAAGAGCCCTTTTGTCTGTTTTGCATAGTCCAGCGCAATCTGTAAGAGCGCGGCAGTCTCTTCATCCACCGTAACCGGCGCGCCGTTTGCGTGATTGACGTTCCAGATATCCGAACCCTCAAGCGTTGCGGAAAAGAGCTTCTCGAACCGGTCCGCCATCGCCATGCAATCGTCCAGAATGGTGGTATCATCCGTGTCGTAGAGCTTGACGTTGATGAAGGTATTAAAGTAGAATCCGGAACGGTCGACGGGCTGCGTCGGGATGTTCTTCTTCTGCCCGCCGCAGGCACAGATTGTCAGCAGCAGTGTAAGGATTAGGGTTACGGTTATGGTGCGGCAAATCAAATGCTTCATGTGATACTTACTCCGGTTTTCGTTTTCTTTCCGGTATCGCACAGATCGATGATCTTTTGGGATACCTTGATGTTGGAATAGATTTCCGCGTATTGCTTCGCGGGAAGATCCTCGATGTAATTCTGGAAGAACTCCCTGCGGATGCCGGCGCCCTTCAACAGATCCGCCGCCTTGTTGTACGCAATCGCAGCCTCGTTTTCCGAATTATAATGTCCCACGACAAAGTTGCCTCCGATATGGATGATTGCCTTATAACGCTGAAAGCCTTTTTTCGCGTACTGCCTGACGCCGTGATAGCGGTTGATGATTTCGATGTTTTCATAACGGAAGTCATACGGGTTCCCGTTGATGAAGCGGTAATCGCGTCCCTCGACCGCATAGCTCTTGATGCCGTAGCGGTTTAGGATGTTGACCTGGCTGCCGTAGTCTGCGACGAAGAGGTGGCTTCCCCTGCGCATAATCTTGTGCGAGGAATAGTAAAACAGATCGTCCGTATCAAAGGTCAGCACGCGGCGCTCATCCAGATAGTAGCGGAAAAACTTCTGATCCAGATAAATGGGTGTCGCGATGTACATTTTTTTATCGCGGAAATTCACGAGTACGACGAACTTCTCAAAGGGCAGCGGCTCGCTCTTCACATAGTCCGCGATCCCGATTGTGTCGTCATACAAAACCTTTTTGGCGTACGCAAACGCTTCCGCAGCGACCTTCTCCGAGTCATAGGAGCCTAAGGAGATATGCTTGCCGCGGTATGTGATGGAAGCCCGGTATGACGGCGCGCCGTTTTTTTTGACGGTGGGGTAGACCCCCTTCAAGTCGCTCATCCTATAAAGAATAACATAACCATCCTGAGATGACAAAAGGGACGGGTTCAAATGTCACCTGAACCCCAAGGTGACATTTGGAC
>JAFSRL010000020.1 GCA_017446125.1 Lachnospiraceae bacterium | reverse complement strand
ATCTGGAGAACGCCGCAAAGGACGCGCTGGAGGACGAGGCGCTGCAGGACGGTGTCGCGCTTGTGAACGGCGAGGCGCCCCTGGAGCAAAGCGCAATCGATGAACGTGTGGAGACGTACTTACCCCACACGATTTCCGACATCATGACCTTCGCGGACAGCTACAACGCGCCGGAGGAGGTGGTCTCCGTCTTCACGTGGGACGTGAACGACATCTTCAACAATTATTTCTTCGTGGGCAATTACATTGACGTGGGCGGACCCTCCGGCGACGACCTTGCAAAGATCAGCATTTACAATACGGAAGCCATCCGCTGTTTGCAGGTTTATCAGCAGCTCAACCAGTTCTTCGCGATTGACGCGGAGGAGGTCAGCTATGAAAAAATCATCAGCGAATTCATTGAAGGCAAGATGGTGTTTACGGTTGCGACGACGGACGTCTTGAAAAAGATTGAGGAAGCGAAGAACACCGGAAGCTGCCCGTACGAATTTGCAACGGCATTCATTCCGGATTTGACAAGCGAGCTGGAGAGTCGCACGATGTCGGTGACCAACTGCGTCGTCGTGAACGGCTACACGGAAAAAAGGGAGCTTGCGCATGAGCTGGCGCGGTTTTTGTCGACGGACGCAACGGACGCGATGTATCTGTTAAGCGGCAAGGTCCCCGCATACTACGGACAGCTTTACAAAACGAATCCGGACATCACAACCTTCGTCGATGTGTACGCGGACTCCGTGCCGGTGTCAAAGATGATTGAGACCTCGAACTTCTGGGTGTATCTGGAAATCGCTTTTACGGAAATCTGGAACGGAGAGGACGCAAACGACACGCTGCGGCACCTTTCGGAGCAGATTATGACGCAGATCGCCGGCGAGGAATACGTGGAATTGCGCCTCCCGGACCCGCCCAGGGACGAGGTCGAGGAAACGGAAGAAGACTGAGCGATTTGTGCTTGAAATCCGCGGCGCTTTTTTGCTACAATAGCTAATACATGGATAGGGTCGCCTCCGTAACAGGCTTGAAACGGAGGTGAACCATGAAGTCATATTTAGAGAAGTCGGGGTTACAAAAGAAGGGACGCAGCGCTTTATTGACAGTGGCGGCGTTGTTTCTGTGTGTTTGTATCACCGGCTGCGAAAAGAAGGAGCACCGCGTCATCTTTGAAGACGACAAGCCCCTTTTCAAGGAAGCTGCGTCCGCCGAAGAGGTTGCGGCGGCGGAGGTGCAGGAAGCGCCGGAAACGGAAGAGACACAGACAGAGCCGGCTGCCGGTTCGACGATGGCGGAAAGTAAACCCGCGGAGATTGTCGTTCATGTCTGCGGCGCGGTAACCAACGAAGGGGTCTACACCCTGCCGGAGGGCGCGCGCATCCATCAGGCAATCGAAGCCGCCGGCGGAATGAAGGAGGAAGCGGATACAAGTGCGCTCAACCTTGCGGCTCCTTTGGAGGACGGGATGCGCATCCGCGTTCTCACAAAGGAAGAGAGCATCGCCCTCAACAAAGACGCGGTTTTGGAAGCGGTGACTTCGGCGCACGCCGCGAATGGTGAGGGCGCAAAGAAGGGGGAAGAAAAGATCAACGTAAACACCGCAACGGTTGAGGAGTTGAAGCGCCTAAACGGCGTCGGTGACGCGATTGCGGCGTCCATCATCCGGTACCGCACGGAGCACGGCGCGTTTCATAAAATCGAGGACATAACGAAGGTAAGCGGGATTGGAGAAAAGCTCTTTGCCCGCATGAAGGACAGGATTACGGTTTAAGAAGCAGGAAAGAATCATGGCGAAAAAAGCATTGGTTGTGGATGACGAGAAGGTCATCGTCAAAGGAATCAAATACTCGTTGGAGCAGGACGACATCATCGTGGACTGCGCCTATGACGGCGAGGAAGCCCTCAGCATGGCACAGACCAACCACTACGACGTCATCCTTTTGGACGTGATGCTGCCCAAGATGAGCGGCTTTGATGTCTGCCAGCAAATCCGGGAATTCTCGAACGTCCCCATCATCATGCTGACCGCGAAGAGCGAGGACATGGACAAAATCCTGGGACTGGAATACGGCGCGGATGACTACATCACAAAGCCGTTCAATATCTTAGAGGTCAAGGCAAGAATCAAGGCGATCATGCGGCGTGCCGCCGGGGCGGAAAAGTCCCATGCGCAGGTTGTCTTCGGCGACGTCCGGCTCAATACGGATGCAAGACGCGTTTACGTTGCGGATAAGGAAATCGCTTTAACCGGCAAGGAATACGATGTGCTCGAGCTGTTGATGACGCACGCCGGCAAGATTTACAGCCGCGACGATTTGTTGAAGCAGATCTGGGGCGCCGATTATCCCGGGGACGAGCGCACGGTGGACGTGCATGTGCGCCGCTTAAGAGAGAAGTTGGAAGCAACTCCGTCCGAACCCCGCTATGTGAAGACGAAGTGGGGCTCGGGTTATTATTTCCAGGGCTGATATGCGGTTGAAGTTTCCCGACATTCGAGAGCTGTTCCGGTCAATTCATCCTGTCAGTGTCATCAAAAGCTTAAGGACGAGGGTCTTTGTCATCATGTTCCTGACGGGACTGCTTTCGTGCTTTGCCATGCATTTCATGATTCTTAGGAACTACGAGCAGCGTGCCGTGAACGTCAACACGACGAACGCGCAGCGCCAGCTTCGTACCGTGGGAAATCATCTGATTCGTTACAATTATTTACAGGACCCTTCCAGTGAAGTTGTGAGCGCGGAGCTCAACATGATTTCGTCCATGAACAACGGGCGCGTCATGATTATTGATGAAACGCTGCGCATCGTGCGTGACACATACGGCATCAGCGAGGGCAAGACCATCATTTCGGAAGAGGTGGTGCGGTGCTTAAAGGAAGGCACCGGCGGGCAGGTTTCCGCTTACGATCCGGAGAACAACTACATCGAGCTGACGATGCCCATTGTGGAGACGGCGTCATCGGAGGAGGGCGACATCCTGCATCAGAGTGTCGCGAGTGCGCCGCAGGAAATCGTGCGCGGCGTCATCCTGGCAAGCGTCTCGACCGATACCATTCGGAACACAATCGATCTTCTTTCCCGCAGGGCGATTACGATTGAGTTGATTGTTATTTTAGTGATTCTCTTACTTTCGCTCATTGTGTCGGGGCGGTTGGTGCGTCCCTTCGAGAAGATCACGGAAGGAATCAACGAGATCGCGGCGGGCTTTTCCGATGAACCGTTGAGCGCGACGCAGTACACGGAGACGAAGCATATCGTGGAGGCGTTCAACCAGCTGCAGCGGCGCATGCATGCGGTCGATGAGTCAAGGGATGAATTCGTTTCCAACGTCTCGCACGAATTGAAGACACCGATCACTTCGATGAAGGTGCTTGCGGATTCCTTGATTGCACAGGAGGATGTGCCTGCGGAGGTCTACCGTGACTTCATGGAGGACATCGCAAGCGAGGTGGAGCGCGAGGACAAGATCATCAATGACCTTTTGGCACTCGTCAAGATGGACAAGCGTGCCGCGCGTCTCATCGTTTCCTCGGTCGACATCAACCAGATGACGGAGAATGTGTTGAAGCGCCTGCGTCCCATCGCGCGGAAGGCGGATGTCGAACTGACGCTGGAATCGCAGCGCTCCATCGTCGCGGAGATTGATGAGATCAAGATTTACAACGTGATCATGAACCTCGTCGAAAACGCCATCAAGTACAACCGCGAACACGGCTGGGTGCGGGTGACGCTTGATGCGGACCACCAGTATTTCACCGTGGAGATTGCGGACTCCGGCGTGGGCATTCCGGAGGATGCTTTGGATCATGTGTATGAGCGCTTCTACCGTGTCGACAAATCCCGTCCCCGCGAGGTGGGCGGCACGGGTCTTGGGCTTTCGATTGCAAGAAGCGCCATCCTCATGCACCGCGGAACGATTCAAATCGATTCCGTTTTCGGGGAAGGACCAACGGTAACCATCAAGCTGCCGTTGACGTATGTAACACAGGATAATAAATGATACAAAAACGAGATGGGAAATGGAATATCTTCGGCGTACGCCGGGCGCTTTTGTGCCTGTGCGTTGTGTTGTCGTTAAGTGCGTGCGGGTCAAGGGGTGACGCGCGCTCAGAGGACGGCATCAATGTCTACTACGTGAATCGTGAGGAGACGAGGATTTTTTCGTCGCCGTATATGGATGAGCTGGACATTTCGGATGTGAATGACGCGGTCATGGAATTGATTGACGAGTTGAAGCGCGTGCCGGAGAAGCTCGAGTACGAGGCGCCAATCGCCGGAGATGTGGAGCTTTTGGATGTGACGCTTTCGGATAAGCTGTTGACGCTCAATTTTGCGCCAAGCTATTTTGAGGTGTCGTCTGTCAGGGAAATCCTGCTGCGTGCCGCGATTGTGCGTACCTTGACGCAAATCGACGGCGTGGACTTTGTGACGTTTCTTGTGAACGGGGAGCCGCTTGCGGATGCGAAGGGAAATATCATCGGCAATATGAGCGCGGACACGTTCATTTACAATGCGGGCAACGAAATCAACGCGTACGAGCGGATGCAGTTGACGCTTTACTTTGCGAACGAGGACGGCGACGGTTTGATTCCGGTGTACCGGACGGTCGTGTATAATTCAAACATCGCGCTGGAGCGTCTTGTGGTCGATCAGTTGATTCTGGGGCCGCAGAACGACATCGCGAATCCCACGATTAATCCGGCGACCGGTGTGCTGCGCGTGTCTGTGTCAGACGGTATTTGCTACGTGGATCTTGACAGCGCGTTTTTGACGGAGCCCTACGCGGTGCAGCCTCAGGTGGCGCTGTACTCGATTGTCAATTCGCTTGCGGAGCTGCCCGGCATCAACAAAGTTCAGATCTTGATCGGCGGGGAAACCAACGTCGATTTCATGGAAAGCATCAATTTAAGCAATGTCTTGGAAAGGAATCTTGATATCGTAAGTCGATGAGTCATGTCAGAAGACCGCTGTGCCTGTGCGCATGCGTCTTCCTTGCTGTCGCGTTTTTACTCTTACGTTTCATTCCCGTTAAGGAGGCTGTTTGCGAAGACGAGGGAAGTGTGGTGACACTTTCCGGTGTTTTGGTACGCAAGGAAGTCAAACGGACCTACTTAGGGGAAGTCGTTCCCGTTTACTATGTTAAAACAAAGGGGGAGAAGACAGAACGTGTTATGTGCACGCTTTCTATGTTTCCCTCGTACGAACCCGTAACGGGCGCAAACGTAACGTTAAAGGGCAGGAAGCGCTTTGCCGCATCCCCGACAAATCCCGGGGAGTTTGACGCGCGCGCATACGACGCGGTGAGAAAAATTTCATACAGATTACAGAATGCTGGAGTTTTGGAATGTACGACATCCGGCTCCGTGTACGGGGAGTTTCTCTATACGCTTCGGATGCGCGCGTCGGCGCAGCTTGATGCGGCGCTTCCGGAAAAGGAAGCCTCCATCATGAAGGCGATTCTGTTGGGCGATAAGAACAGCATGGACGCGGAGACAAAGCGGCTCTACCGCCAGAGCGGAATCGTGCACATCCTCGCGGTGAGCGGGCTGCACATTTCGTTTATCGGGTTGTTGCTGTACCGGACGATGCTGCGCGTTGTTCCGGTGCGCCGTAAAAAGCTGCGGATGTGCTGCGCCCTTCTTTGCGTGCTCGTCATGATTTCGTACGGGAATCTGTGCGGCATGAGCGCCTCCGCCTTCCGCGCGGTGTTGATGTTTGTGATGCGTGTGGCGGCGGATTTGTTGAAGCGCACCTACGATATGCTGACGGCGCTTGCCGTTGCCGCGGTGTGGCTTGTGATTGAGCAGCCCTTATATTTGAATGACACGGGGTTCTGGTTTTCCTTCCTCGCGGTCATGGCGATTGCGCTTCTTGTGCCTGCGTTTCATGTATACGGCGCAAAGCTAGCGGACACGACGCCCAAGCATTTGCGTCCTCTGAAGGCGCGCGGTTTGAAAATCAAGGAGGCGTTGAAGGTTTCCGTTGCCGTTACCCTGATGACGATGCCGGTGCAGATGACGGGCATGTACACCGTGCCGGTCTTTGCGACATTTTTGAATTTGCTTGTGATTCCCTTGATGTCCGTGCTGTTTCCGTTCGGGCTTTTGACGGTCGCGTTTGGGATGATTGCGCCGGGGATGGTTGGACCCGGGACGGCGGAGCTTGGTATGGCGGAGCTTGGGATGGCAGAGCTTGGGATGGCGGAGCTTGGGATGGCGGAGCCTGGGATTGCGGGGCATGTGATGGCGGGGGGCTCCTTGCTCGTGCGGTGTACGGCGGGGGTTGTCGGGTGGATTCTACACTTCTATGAATTCCTATGCGAGGGCGCTTCAGGATTGCCGCTGCACACATGGTACGCCGGGAAGCCTTCCGTCTGGCAGGTCATTGTTTATTATCTGTTGCTTGCGCTCTTTGTTTTCTTGCAGGCCGCGCAGGGCGGCATCATCCGCGCGCTCTTAACCGGCGGTACGCTGTTCGACATCCTCCAAAGACGCGTTCCGACGCATATCCGCTTCAAACACGGTATTTACGCCGGAAATTACACAGGTGACGGAGGTGTGTGTAATTTTAGAGGAAGACGCGGGCTTGACAGTTACACGGGTGACGGGGGCAGGTGTAGTTTTAGAGGAAGGCGCGGGCTTGACAGTTACACGGGTGACGGAGGCGGGTGTAATTTTAGAGGAAGGCGCGGGCTCGACAGTTACACAGGTGACGGAGGTGGGTGTGATTCTCGTACGAGACGGCAACGGGAGGTTTCGAGGTTCGTGCTGCGGCATCTGTGGATGTGGCGTTTGGTGTGGGGGTTGCCGGTGATTGCCGTTCTGATAATGGCGCTTCGGGTTCCGCCCTCCTTACAAATCACCATGCTGGACGTGGGACAGGGCGACGGCATCGTGATCCGCCACAGGGACTTCAATATTCTGATCGACGGCGGCTCCACGTCAAAGCAATCCGTGGGTGAATACCAGATCCTGCCGTACTTGAAGCATGAGGGAATCGGGACTTTGGATGCGGTCTTCATTTCGCACGAGGACAAGGATCATATTTCCGGCGTGCTGGAGCTGCTCGATGATATGGAACGCGGCGGCGTGCAGGTGAGAGCGCTGTTTCTTCCAGAAGTTGGGAGGAAGCTCTCTGACGATAACTACAAGATGGTCGTCGAGCGTGCGGCAAGCTGCGGCGTGCCGGTTATGACACTCTCTGCGGGAGAACGCTTCTCGATGGGCGAGCTGCAATTCACCTGCCTTGGCCCGCACGCGTCAGGAAGCGCAGTACAGGGGACGAACGCAAATGCCCGCTCGATGATTCTTCACATGTCTTACGGATCGTTTTCCGCCCTGTTCACAGGCGATGTGGAGGAGGAAGGCTTAGAAGAGCTGAAGGCGGTGCTGCGGGGTGATGGTGTGACGGGTGGAACGCTTTCACTGACTGCATGTGACGGCGCGACAGATGGAACGGGTGAGCAGGCAGCGGGCGACATGACGAGTGTTTCGGGTATGCAGGCAGCGGGCGACATGACAAGTGTTTCGGGTATGCAGGCGGCGGGCGGCGTGACGAGTGTTTCGGAGATGCAGGCGGCGGGCGACATGACAAGTGTTTCGGAGATGCAGGCGGCGGGCGGTATAACGGGCGACATCGACCTCCTCAAGGTTCCGCATCATGGCAGCCGATACACAACGGATGAAGAATTCCTGGCGCTCACAAGACCGGAGATTGCGCTCATCTCCTGCGGACGCAACAATTCCTACGGCCACCCGCACGCAGAGACCCTGCGCCGCCTTTCAGACGCCGGCAGCACGACACTGATTACCGCACGCGACGGCGCCATTACGGTGCGGGTGTCATTTGGCGGCAGGCGCGCGGCGGTGGAGACGTTTCTTAAATGAGTGGAAAGAATCGTAAATCATCGTCGCGAAACAGTGAAAAGAGAGCCGGAAACAAGATTTCTCGCGAGCGGCTCCGAAGGAGCCGTAAAACATCGCCGCGAAGCAGTGAAAAGAGAGCCGGAAACAAGATTTCTCGCGAGCGGCTCCGAAGAAGCCGTAAAACATCGTCGCGAAGCAGTGAAAAGAGAGCCGGAAACAAGATTTCTCGCGAGCGGATCCCAAGAAGCCGTAAATCATTGCCGCGAGGCAGAGACAAACGAAGCAAAACAAATACAACACGAGGAGGGAATCAACAATGATTGTTTGTGAACGCGCAATTGCAGAACGGAATCGTCTGTTAGAAGAGAACAAGAGATTGAAACAGGCGTTGACCAACGCACCACCAGGATTACTTCAGATAAAGAAATGCGGTAATCAGTATAAGTGGTATCATCGCATAAAGAAACGTGACAGCATTCAGCAAAAATACATTTCAAGAGAAAATGAAGAGATGGCTGCAAAGCTTGCAAAAAAGACGTATTGCGAAAGTAAGTTACAGGAAAACGAGTTGGAGATTGCGGCACTGAATGCTTATATCGGGCGCCATGAAAGAATCTACAAACATACTGATCGTCAAAAAAAGAATCCTGCATTTCGTCAGTTGCTCAGGCTAAAGGATATCGACCGCGAGCTCGCCGCGTGGAAGGAGGAACGATATGAGAAGAACGAGCAATACACGGAGCACTTGAATATCAGGGCGGTGAACGGAACGATGGTCCGATCAAAGTCGGAGGCGTATATTCTGTCCGCACTGGAGGCACGGGGGATTGCGTATCGCTACGAATGCAAACTGACGCTGGGGAGAGTCGCGCTCTATCCTGACTTCACAATCCGCCGCCCGGGGACCGGTGAGATGATTCTTTGGGAACACTTCGGCATGATGTCGGATGCGGCGTACGCCAAAAACGCACAGGATAAAATCCGCAAGTACATGCAGCACGGATACTATCCGATGAAGAACCTGATAACGACATTTGAAGAAGAGGGGAAACCGTTGGACTTTTCTCTTGTGATGGATATTGTGGAGTGGTTATAGATGACCGCACACGTATTTGAAAATGACAGCAACAAGCGCCGCATGATATAATGCGCTGGAACGGTAATCACTACGACGAGGTTATGACGATGGCGGAACCGATCATCATCAATGAAGAGGAAAAATTCCTGCGCGCCGTGCTGGTGGGGCTGCAGACAAATGAAGACGACACACGCTTCGAGCGTTCGTTGAAGGAACTTGCGGGGCTCTGCGAAGCATGCAGCGTGGAGGCGGCTTCGGTTTTGACGCAGCGCGCGCAGCATCCGGAGCATGCGACCTACATCGGTAGCGGCAAGGTGCAGGAGCTCAAACAACGCATCTATATTGAGAGAGCGGATATTGTGATTTTCAACTGTTCGTTGTCACCCATCCAGGTGCGCAACCTGGGTCGCATCCTCGACACGGAGGTCATCGACAGAACGGATCTCATTCTCAGAATCTTTTCGGAACGCGCGAGAACCAAAGAGGCGCGACTGCAGGTGGAATACGCGCGCCTCGACTATATGATGCCGCGTCTTGTGGGCATGCGCGAAAACCTAAGCCGCCAGGGCGGCGCAAGCGGATTCATGTCTGCGCGCGGCGGCGGAGAAACGCAGTTGGAGCTTGACAGGCGAAAGATTTTAAACCGCCAGGCTGCGCTGCGCCGCGAACTGAAAGAGGTGGAGCGCGTTCAGGCAACGCAACGGGAAAACCGCACAAGCTCCGGTCTGTACCGCGTGGGACTTGTGGGCTACACCAACGCCGGAAAGTCCACGTTGATGAACCGTCTGTTGTCGATGTCGGCGTGCGCCGAAGCGGGAGAAGACAAACGCGTCTTTGAGGAAGACATGTTGTTTGCAACGCTCGACACCACGGTCCGCAAAATCGCGGTGAAGGGAAGAATGCCGTTTCTTTTGTCGGACACCGTCGGGTTTATCAGGGATTTACCGACGGCGTTAATCAAGGCATTTCGCTCCACGCTTTCGGAAGCGGCGGAAGCGGATCTTTTGCTGGAGGTTTGTGATTGCTCGGATGAAGATTATGCTGCGCAGTCGGAGACGACACGAAGAACGCTGCAAGAAATCGGCGCCGGTGCGATTCCGGTGATTCGTGTGATGAATAAGGTGGATGCTGCGCGGGAATTCTTCGGCCTGCCCGGGACGGTGCGGCGGGAAGAGGACGGCAGCGGAACGGTTTGTATCAGCGCGCGTCACGGCGACGGAGTGGAAGCGCTGTTGGATGTCATCGAGGAAACGCTGGACGGGCCAAAGGGCGAGCACACGTTTCTCGTTCCTTATGATAAGGGGCAGGTTGCGGCGGTGCTGTCCGAAACGACGCAGGTGTTGTCGCAGGAGTACACGGAGGCGGGCACGGTGCTACGCGTGTGCTGCGGCATCAAGCGGGCGGTCAAGTATGCGGCGTATGAAGTGTTGTAACGGATTTTTCGCTTTTTCCGTAATAATGTGTAATTACAGCACTAAGTCCACATGCTGCATGGTGCCGGCGGCACCGGAGGATTCCTTTAAGTAGATGCCGGTCTTTCGGATGACGGCATTCTTGTCACCGGTTTCGTCGGAGTGCAGTGAGAACTGTGTCGAAGCATTGCCCAAATAGATGGCGCCGACATCCGCCTCCTTCAAGGTCATGAGGCGGTCGGTGCCGTCTTCGTTTTTGGTCCAGATTTTCAAGCGGTCAAAGACATCGTCCGCTTCGTCGATCCAGCCGTTGCCGTCTGTGTCGTGCACGGCAAGGTCCTTAAACCCGTCGCCTGTTCTTGTGCCGAAGAGCTCCGACCCGTCGTTGATGATACCGTCGCCGTTTTTGTCAAGCGCGAGGAAGCCGCTGCCGTTTCCGGCGAATGAGATTTCTTCGGCGTGCCCGTCGTAATCGAGGTCAAAGAAGAATTTCCTGTCTGTGACGGAAGCCGCGTTGGAATCCAGATTGATGACGAGGGGATCGATGACCTTGTACGCCTCCTGCTTGAAGTTAAGCGTGTGCTCTTCGAAGGCGCGGCTCATCTCGAGGTCGACGCCGAAGTTCAATGCGCGGCCATCCGCCGTGAAGGCAACGCCCTGCGTCCGGAAATGTGTGGTCTCGGTTTCTTTCACGAAGTTGGAGGTCGCGGTAATCTTGGTCCAGCCGGGAATCGCAATTTCGCGACCACCCTGTGCGACGGCACCCGCAAAGCGCACGCTTTCCATGCCGGAAACCTGCACGCTGCCGACGGAAGCGCCCTGCGGTGAAACAGAAGCAAAGCCGGCGGACGCACTGAAGGCACTCGACGCGCTCAAGTCCCACGCGAAGCCTTCGCCGATCTTACTCAGATCCTTGCGCGGCTCGTCCTCACAGTCCTCGTCGCCGTACATCATCTTGCGCAGCGCCTCCATGAGCTTCTTGATGAGCTGCGCCTCGAACTCATCCTGCGTCTGGATGAACTTCAACTGCTTGCCCAGAATGTTGCCGTTCTCCGTGACGGAATCGATGCCGAGCTGCCTGGCGAGCAGACGGGTCTGGGAAGCGTCTTCCGCCTTTTTTTGTTTTTCAAGCTGCGCTTCTTCCTCCATGATGGCGTCGTTTAAGCGCATCTGCAGTTCGTTTTCGTTCTTCGCGTCCTTGTCCTGCCCAAGACGCTTTTTGATTTCTTCCAAGGTTCTGCCGGAGGCGTCGCGGTAGGCTTCTTCCGGAGAGGGGAGCTTGGTCACGGAACCGTCGGTGATGGTCTTTGCGCTTTTTCGGCCCGCCGCAGACAATTCGAGGCTCGCGGCAACGTTGCTCCTGACGACGGCCTCCGCCTTTTCGCGGTGCGATGTGCGGTTGTAATCCCGTGAGGATTCCATTTGAACGGAACTGGATTTGATGACCATGGTTCGACTCCTTTCGTTTTACATGGCGCGGGGCTTTAAAAGCCCGATGTACACACTCTCTGTGTGGATCCCCGTCCGTGGGGATGTGATTCCTTATCTAAAGTATATATCGGATGGAAGTACAGATGACAATAGGGGACAGTTCTAAAGTGTCACCT
>JAFSRL010000019.1 GCA_017446125.1 Lachnospiraceae bacterium | reverse complement strand
GATGTCCACAAGGTCGCCCAAGGGAATAAAGAGGTTCGCGTTCGGAATCGCGACCGTCACCGCGTCGATTCCGATGCCTTCCTTATCCTTTTTGCAGACGCTCTCGCTTGCGAGTGCCAGCCGCTCAAAGAAGTGCCTGCCCTCTTCGAAGATGTGCAGGAGCTCCTCGTCCTCACTCACGACATAGACCGCCGCCTTCTTCGAAGGCGCGACATTCATCTCGCTTCTGATCGCGCGGATGCCCTTGACGCCCGCCATGATTGCTTCAATCTTTTTCTCATCCTCCGGGAATGCCCACGCTTCCTTTGAAGCGGGCCAGGCGGAAATCATGATGGACTTTGCGTAGTCGCTTCCGCGCTCGCCGCCGGCTTCCTGCACGAAGGTCGTAAAGATTTCCTCCGTGATGAAGGGCATGTAGGGATGCAAGAGCTTCATCGCGTTTAAGAGCACGGTCTCCAGCGTCCAGAGTGCCGCCTCCCTTGACGCTGTGTTTTCGTTTTCCGGACGGAGCCTCGGCTTCACCATTTCGATGTACCAGTCGCAGAACTCATCCCAGATAAAGTCATAGACCTTCTGCACCGCAATGCCCAGCTCGTAGCGCTCCATGTTCTCCGTCGCTTCCCGAATCAGGGTGTTGAGCCTTGATAAAACCCAGTGGTCCTCACGCTCCAACGCTTTTGGCATTTCCCGTAAGAAGAACTGCTCGCCTTCTTCTAAGTTCATCAAAATGAAACGCGCCGCGTTCCAGATTTTATTCGCGAAGTTCCGGCTGTTCTCCACGCGCTCGTTGTAAAAGCGCATGTCGTTGCCGGGCGAGTTTCCGGTGATGAGCGTTAAGCGCAGCGCGTCCGCGCCGTATGATGCAATGATTTCCAGGGGATCGATGCCGTTGCCCAAAGACTTACTCATCTTGCGTCCCTTTGCGTCACGCACCAGCCCGTGGAAGAGCACGGTGTGGAAGGGGCGCTCGTTCATCTGCTCAAAGCCGGAGAAGATCATCCGGATCACCCAGAAGAAGATGATGTCATAGCCCGTCACCAGAACATCCGTCGGGTAGAAGTAATCAAGGTCCTCCGTTTTCTCCGGCCAGCCCAGCGTCGAGAACGGCCACAGTGCGGAAGAAAACCACGTGTCCAGCGTGTCCTCATCCTGTGTGAACGCGGTTCCCTGACAGTGCGGGCAAACAGAAGGCGCTTCTTTTGCGATCACGGTCTCGCCGCACTTGTCGCAGTAATACGCCGGAATCCGGTGCCCCCACCAGAGCTGTCTTGAGATGCACCAGTCGCGGATGTTGTCCGTCCAGTTGAAGTACGATGCCTCCATGCGCTTTGGCACCAGCCGGATGTCGAGCGTCTTCACCGCCTCCGCCGCGGGCTTGATGAGTTCGTCCATCTTCACGAACCACTGCTTCTTGATCATGGGCTCAATCACGGTGCCGCACCGGTCGTGCGTGCCCACGTTGTGCCTGTAGTCCTCCACCTCCGCGAGCAGCCCCATTTCGTCGAGCTCCTTCACGATCTGTTTTCTGGCGTCCGCCGAAGACATTCCGCAGAACTTGCCGCCGTTTTCATTGATGGTGGCATCGTCGTTTAAGATATTGATTTCGGGTAAGCCATGGCGCTTGCCCACCTCGAAGTCGTTCGGGTCATGCGCCGGCGTAATCTTCACGACGCCCGTTCCGAATTCCATGTCGACATAGGTGTCCGCGAGAATGGGAATCCTGCGCTCGACGAAGGGTAAGAACACTTCCTTCCCCACGATATCCCGGTAACGCTCGTCGTCCGGATGCACCGCCACCGCGGTATCGCCCAGCATGGTTTCCGGACGCGTCGTTGCGAATTCCAAAAACCGCGTTTTCGAAATCGAACCGTCATCCTCAATCAACGGATACTTGATGTGCCAAAGGTGGGAATCCTTTTCCTCGTACTCCACCTCCGCGTCGGAAATCGAGGTGTTGCAGACGGGGCACCAGTTGATGATGCGGCTGCCCTTGTAGATGTATCCTTTCTCATGCATCTTGACGAAGACTTCGGTGACCGCCTTGTTGCAGCCCTCATCCATCGTGAAGCGCTCCCTGTCCCAGTCACAGGAGCTGCCCAGCTTCTTTAGCTGCTCGACAATTCTTCCGCCGTACTCTTCCTTCCACTCCCAGGCGCGCTTTAAGAAGCCTTCGCGTCCCAAGTCTTCCTTGCTGACACCTTCCTTTTTCAATTCGTCGATGATGCGCACTTCGGTCGCAATCGAGGCGTGGTCCGTGCCCGGCTGCCAGAGCGCGTTAAACCCCTGCATCCGTTTGAAGCGGATGAGAATGTCCTGCATCGTATTGTTGAGCGCGTGCCCCATGTGGAGCTGCCCCGTGATGTTGGGCGGCGGGATGACGATCGTAAACGGCTTCTTTGAACGGTCGACCGTCGCGTGAAAATACTTTTTCTCCTCCCAGTCCTTGTAAATGCGCTCCTCAATCCCGGCAGGGTCGTAGGTTTTTTCCAGTTCTTTTTTCATCCGAAGTACTCCTTTTTCTTTGATTCACTGTATCTTATCTTATCACAGTTTGAAATTATGGTATACTGATAAGTAGCATGATTATCGAGAATTACAATGAGGGGGTTCGGG
>JAFSRL010000149.1 GCA_017446125.1 Lachnospiraceae bacterium | reverse complement strand
GATGATGTCGCTCAATTCCGCGGTATGGTAAATCATCTCGCCGAAGACATCGAGCGTTTCCGGCTGGCTGTTTCTGGCATCCTTTTCGTTGTTGATTTCCTCGATTTCATAGGTGACACCGGAGGGGAGACCGGAGAGGATGACATACTCACCGTGGTGCACCTCGATTTGTGTATGCAGGGTGCCGTCCGCGCCGAAGGTCAATCGTCCCGCGTCCGCGTAGGTATTGCCCTGGAACATCTTGCGCACGTTTCCGATTTCCATGTGCGCCGGACCGTGCATGATGACATCGTATTTGTATTCGCGATCCCAGATATCGTACTTGGTTAAGCCCTTACCCATGAGCTCCTTGCCGATGACGAGATCGTAGGTTGTGTAAACGCTTTCGGAGAAGCCTTCTTTTTTGCCGAAGACATCATCGGATGCCGGCGTGCCTTCGGAGCCGATTGCGTAATTACCGTATGCGTCAAAGGTCACGTCATCCGCGATATCATGCAGGACAACGTCCTTGATGACATAACCGTCTTCGAACTCATTCCACTCGACATACACGTCGAGGAAGCGCAGCTCCATCGCAGCTTCATCGCCAACGACGATTTCGGTGCCCGAACCGTCAATCCGGAAGGGATTGTTGCCTTCGTCTTCAGGCAGCTTTTCATAGTAAACGTGTAAGGGTTCAAAACCCTGCCATGTCGTTCCCTTGAAATAGTACTGCCATTCGCTTTCACCGTACAGCTTGGGATCTTCCTGGCGTCCCTGGGTCTTATCGAATCCCGTGTTATAGTTTTCGACACGGATTAGCTTATAGCCGGGAAAATAGGAGACGGAGCCGGTTGTGAACCGCTGCGTATGGAATTCGTCATAGTACGCGGACCATTCCACGGTGCTGCCGTCGTCAAAGTGATGGATGACGGTATAGTTAAAGATTCGTGTATTGTTTTTGATGAGAGCGACGACCTGCGAACCGTCGGGCTTGGATCCCGGGTTAAAGGTCAGGCGCGGGTTGCCGGAATTAAAGACCGTCTGCCAGCTATTTCCCAGCCACGTCGCCCAGAAGCTCCAGCCGTAGCGTCCGCCGTCCATAAAGGCGCGGATTTTTTCGGAAGAGGGTCCCTGTGAGTAAACATTTTCAAACATGTTCTGACCGTATTTGACATAGGTCTTGGTGCCGAAGAGGTCGCCGTAACCCACATCGCGAACGGCCTTGTTGTAATGCGTATTGTTTAACTTGGTACCGCCCTGGATGCCGTCAATCGTGTCGAGATTCGTTGCAATGTTCTGGTCAAAACGGAAGGACAGGGTATAGGTGTTGCGGCTGTAGTAAACCTCCACAACGGGAATGCCGTGCTCCGACCCGACGACAAAGGGCGCACGGTCGTCCTTGAAAACGTTGTTGTTGGGGTTGGCGCCCGTGCCGTTCAAGTGAAAGCCGGGATAGCGGTCTTTTGCAAAAACACTCTTTAGCATGGCGTCATCCAAAGGAGCACCTTTTAACTTTGTCAGAGTCAATTCTTCAAACAGCGTATAATCGTTGTCATTGGCGTTTTCCTGATAGATGCGTGCAATGTAGGGCTCGGAAAACTCATCCAAGGGATCCGTGGTCACAACGGACACGGTTGCCGTGCCGTAGCTGTTGACGCCAATCGAGCGGTTGAAGGTGATGTCGCTTTCAACGTCTTCGATGTTCAAGCCGCTTTCATTGTTGCCCGTGACGTTTGCCGCAGTCTCATCGGCTTCGCCGAGATTCACTTCACGCATGCCGGTCTCGACGATGGGGTAGCGGTATACGCCGGGACGCGGAAAGAGTTGCGAGGAAGCGCCTTCGCCCCCTGCAATCTGGACCTCGATGCGCTTAGTCACCGTGTCGTTGCTGCCGTTGTCGAAGGAGTCCTCATGGGAGAAGGTGACCGGCGAAACGGTGATGCCGCCGAACGGTCCTCTCCAGATATCAAACGCCGTCCCGAACTCGTCCACACCCTTTGCGACAGGCGTGAAGCGGGAGTCGATGTCGTCCAGAATGTAGCCGGAGGAGTCGACCTGAATGACGTCCTTGTTCTCGCCGGTATTTGCGTCATAAGCGATGTCGTAGGTGAAGGTGACGTCCGGAATGCTGGGAATGAAGCCTCGGGCGATGTTCTCGACACGCAGGGGCTTTGTCAACGTGATAGTGCGCCCCGCGGTGGAGTAATTGTTTTTTGTTTCCTGCGCCTGCGGATCCAACGTCTGCTCCGTACCTTCCTGCGTTTCGGGAAGCTCGGGCAGCGCCGAAGGGAGTGGTGCATTCGTCGCGTAAACGAAAGGAACGTAACGCATAAAGGAGGATACAACAAGCAGCGCTCCCAAGGAAAGCGCTGTTATCCTGTGTAAGATCCTTCTACGTGTCCTTCGCTCCATCTTATAACTGTCCTTTGCCCAAAAAATTCTCCATAAGGTATATCGGTTAAAACGGGGTATGTATTAAGTTTAAATCAAAAGAAATTATGAGAAAAGGGGAATGCGCGTTCTGTAAAAATATAAAAATATCATAAAAAGAATCATAAAAAATGTGAGACGAATGATAAGGAATTGCGGTCTTTATGTTGTAGAGACAAACAACCACCTAAAATTGAAAGGGGAACAACAATGGAAACCATGAACAGAATTGAATTCAGCAAACTTGAAGCAATGAAGAAGGTACGTTCGAACATCACTGCGGCAGGTGT
>JAFSRL010000148.1 GCA_017446125.1 Lachnospiraceae bacterium | reverse complement strand
TATCCAGATAGAATGCGCCGAATCGTTCCATAAGTATTGGTATTATCCTATCACGGAGTGTGGTATAATGCAAAAATACCAGGCTCGAAAGTCAGCAGCTGACCTTGCTTGCAAGGGGAAGCTGATAAAGGGAGAAAGCCATGAAGAACAATAAACCCGTCATCGCCATGCTCTACGATTTTGACAAGACCCTTTGCACCAAGGACATGCAGGAGTACACCTTCATCCCGAACGTGCAGATGACCGCAAAGGAATTCTGGGGCGAGGTCAACCGGCTGAGCGTAAAGAAAAAAATGGACGGCGTCCTGACCTATCTTTATATCATGCTGGAGCGCGCACGCGCCACGCATCAGAGCATCCGCAGGGAGGAGTTTGTGCGGCTGGGCGAGGATTTGAAATTCTACCGCGGCGTGGAGGAGTGGTTTACGCGCATGAACAAAATCGGCGAAGAGGCGGGTGTTGCCATCGAGCACTTCATCCTGTCTTCGGGGTTGCGCGAGATTATCGAGGGCGCAAGCATTTTTCATCACTTCAAGGAAGTCTTCGCCTGTGAATTCTTATACGATGAGAACGGTGTCGCGTGCTGGCCGAAGAATGTCGTGAACTACACCACAAAAACGCAGTTCCTCTTCCGCATTAATAAAGGAATCTTAGACATCTCCGACGATGTGGGCGTCAACAAATACATTCCGGAGGACGACCGTCCGGTGCCCTTCCGTAACATGATTTATATCGGCGACGGAATGAGCGATGTTCCCTGCATGCGGTTGGTCAAGCTCTACGGCGGTTACTCCATCGCGGTTTATCCTTCCGGTAAAAAAGAAAAGGTCGAGGAGCTTTTGCTGCATGAGCGCGTGGACAGCATTGCGAGCGCGGATTACCGGGAAGGGAAGGAGCTCGATAAGACCGTGACGGATGTCATCCGCAAGATGGCGATGGTGCAGTCCTTAAAGGATAAGACGAAGCATCAGCTTCAGGCAATCAAGGGATAACCCATGGGACTGACCGGAAGATACCGCCTCCTACAGGCTGCGTTCTGGATGATGTTCTGCGTCGGGCAGGGCTACATCACATTTTACTTAACACATTACGGATACACGACCGGAGAAATCGGGATGCTGACGGCGGCATTCGGACTCGTTGCGGCACTCACGCAGACGCGCGTGGGACGCCTTTCCGACCGGGGCGGAAGATACAACTGGCGCGCCCTCATCCGCATCCTCTCCGTTCTCTGTTTCATCCTGATGCTCACCCTGAGCTTTCTCAAAGAGAAATATCTCGTCGGTCTGTTCTACGGGCTGTTCATTGTGGGCATCAACGCGATGCTGCCCCTGGTGAACGCCGGCTGCTTCTATTTGAATCAGGAGATTGCGGCAAACGAAAGCGGTGAAAAACCAATCGACTTTGCCTTCGCAAGAGGCCTGGGCTCGCTGTCTTTTGCCATCCTCTCGTTCACGCTCGGGCGCCTCACGGCAGCCTTCGGGAAAAGCCCTGTGACCATCGCGGGCATGGGCGTTGCGCTTTGTATCTTCTTCGCCGCCTCCTTAATTTGTTACGAAGGGAATGCACAGAATGAGAAAGACCAGGCGCAGCCGGATGAAGAAAATGCAGCGCAGGAAAACGACGGTCGCGGGTTCTTTGCACGTTATCCGGTTGTCATGACAATGATGGCTGGCCTTGTGTGCGTTCTGACCTTCCACAACATCATCAACACCTATCTTTTACAAATCATGCAGCGTGTGGGCGGGGACTCCTCGCACATGGACACGGCGCTTGCGATTGCGGGGCTGTGTGAAGTGCCCACCATGTTTTTGTTCGTGAAAATCAAAAAGCGGTTTTCCTCCGGATGTTTGCTTGTCGTCAGCGGCGCGGTTTACATTCTGCGTGTGCTGCTCATGATTGCGGCAAGAAGCGTTTCCATGATTTACGCAACGGAGGTGCTGCAGCTTGCGACCTTCGCGCTTTATGCGTCCGCCGCGGTCTACTACGTGGAAGAGATGGTGGAGGAAAAGGACCGCACGAAGGGACAGGCGCTGGTGGGCGGCGTTTCGACGCTCGGGCAGGTGATCGGGAATCTTGCCGGCGGTTTTGTGCTGCAATATTTCGGTGTGGGAAATCTTCTTCTGACGGGATGTGTGCTCATCACGTTTGGCACGGCGGTGATTACAATCGCTTATCGTAAAGGCCGCGCGGAAAAGCAGGCGTTAGCGCAGCGTTAGGCGCGCGATGTCGTAGATGACACCCTCTAAGCTTTGCAAAAGCGCAAACACGATGTGGACCGCAATCGAAACGGAGGTCGAGCGTGTCTTCAAATACACAAGCGTAAACGGTAGCGCGACCAGCACGGACTTGGCGAAGCCGAAGAGGATGAGCCACTTCGGATACGCGGCAAAGTCAATGTAGATGAGCGCGTTCAGCAAAAGTGAAACGATGACGGTGATGACCGTCATTTTTTTGTTCTCAAACGAGATGATTGCGCGGCGGAAGAAATGCTCTTCGGCGACCGGCCGCAGCAAAAAGCTCATCAGGGCAAACAGCGCGATGTGTAAGGCGCTGCCGTCCGTCCATACGGCGATGCGACCGTCCATGTAATTTGCCGTGAACATTTGCTGTGTCATAAGATGCACCACGGCCGCCGCGGCAAAGCCCAAAAGCAGCGGAATCCAGAGGTGCTTTTCTTTTTGCAGACGCGTCGACATCCGCCTGGGTGAAATCCTGCGGATATAGTACGCAAACAAAACCGCATACAGCACCGTATACGCAACGAGCGTCCGGTGCGGCATCAGGATACAGAAAACGATAAATGCAATCTCCGCCGCAATGGGGAGGATAAATACCTTAAAATCCATAAACGCTATCATACCATATTTTTTTCCAAACCGCTATGAAAAGCGGCGAAAAGCCGAAAAAACCCCAAAATCTTAAAAAATCATAAAATCGCCATAGTTTTTGACAAATACGACAAATTATGATAATATAAGCGCAAGAGGGCAGGTACCCAGTAGGAGATTATAATACCAAGGAGGGACCATCTATGACCGGCATTACCGGCGTAACTCCGTACAACAGTTACAGCAATTACACGAGCATTCCGAAGAACCCTTCCGGCGAGGCGATTGGTGAACGCGTCACCATGAACCGCAACGGCATGGATGTGGGCGTCGACAATGTCACGAGCGGCAAGAGCGCGACGAACATTGCGGACGGCGCGATGGAGGGAATCGCGGATTACATCCAGAGGATGCGCGAGCTTGCGATTAAGGCTTCGAACGGTCTGATGTCTGACGATGACCGCAGAATCATCCAGAACGAAATCGACCAGAACAAGCAGGGCATCGCGAACATTGCGCAGAATGCGAAGTTCAATGAGACAAGGCTCTTGGACGGCTCGGTAAAGAACCTAAGCATTGCCACCGACGGCAACGGTGGCAAGACCGTGATTTCCGGCGCGGACGCAACCCTGGAAGCGCTGGGTATCAAGGACTTTGACGTCACGAAGGGCGACTTCGACATCAAGAAGCTCGATGACGCCCTGCAGAAGGTGGGCGGAACCCGTGCCACGCTCGGTGCGCAAAGCAATGCCCTTGACCATGTGACCGCATACAACAAGCTGGCGAGTCAGAACCTGACGGCATCCATGAAGGACCCGCTGCAGATCATGGTCGACAACCACAGCGCTTCCCGGAAACAGAACCTGCTGAATACGTATCAGATGATGATGCAGAAGAAGGACCAGGAGATGCAGGTTCACAGAGCGCAGTCCATGTTTATGTAAACCCTTTGATTGTGATGTTGTGATATGTGTGTTTTGCGGAAAGGAGCTCTTTTACCCGGGGGCTCCTTTTCGCAATAATAATTCATACAAACCCTTTAGTTTTCATCATCTTTGCCGATACATATAGTACATGGAGGTATTTGTGATGGGTAAATACGGGTTATACGAATACGAAGAACCGGACGAATACGAACAGGCGGTTGCCGTTAAGCACCGCGGAACGTATGCGACCGACCGCGACATCAACGATCTCCTCGATGATTATCAGGTGGATGAGCTGATCGACGCGGGCATCGACCTCGACGAGCTGCAGTATGCAGACATGGATGAGCGCCGTGAAATCTTAGAGAACGCGGGGCTGGATCCCGACGAGTACGAGTTCCTCTTCTGAGGCATCTAAGCAGCCGAATAATACGTCAGAAGAAGACGCACGACCTCGGAATAGTTTTCTTTTCCGGATGGAATGCCATTGACTTTTAATGTCGTATCGACATAAACGTCAGTGGCTTTTTGTATGGTTTCGGTTTTGAATAAGGCGCGTTCTTCCACCTGCGCCCAGACCGCTTCCGTCAAGAATCTCGCATCCTTTTGCGCTAATTCGTTTAGCGGAAGAAGCATGTCGTAATCTTCCTTTGAAAGAAGCTTTTTCACATCGCGTTCCAGATACGGCAGGACGCTGATCCAGCCGCTGTACTGAAAAAACGGATCCTCCGAATGGATGCAGGCTAAGAACGCCAGGAAATTACACTCGTCCTCCCGCAGGTATCCGTGCGTGTGCGCAAGCTCATGACAGATTGCGAAGGGAAGGTTCGTGCGCACCACAAGATCGTTGTAATTTGCCTCCATCGAAAACGGGAAGTAATAGCCCTGCATATACTGCTGCGAAACAAAGGACGAAAACAGAAACGCCTTGGGGCGCACCTGGTAGCCGCCAAGCTGCGGATACGCCTTCGATAACGCGGCGATGCTTTCGCGCGCTTGTTCGCGGATTTCGTTATCGGAGGGAATTGCTTCCGGCAACAGGTCGCCGTTTTCATCGTGCGCAAATTCTTCGGAGAAGGCATTGCACACGATGACCGCGTGGTTGCGTAAGGCGATGAGGTTTTCGGCCCCGCCCGCGGCTTCAAACGAGACGCTTTGCAAAGCGTCGCCCTCTAATTCACTGCGCACCGCGGCATCGATGGGGGAGGTGCGGTAACACAAAAAACAGTTGAGCGTCATGACAATCGCAATCGCGCACAAGAGCCACAAAAGAATCCTGAACCGCTTGCGGAACAGTAAGAGCAGAATGAGCGGCACAATCAGAATGAGCATCCATTCGCCCACCGAAAACGGAACAAGGGAGGTCAGCCGGCCGTAGGTCGCCGGCCAGAGCGGAAAGACATGCGTTACATACCAGTCTGCGAAGGTGGACATACCTATATGGTAGCACTTATGGTAGAATAATTCCATGACACAACAGCGGTTTCCAAAGAAGCGCGGACTCTTGTTTTACTTTTTGAGAGGCAGCAGGGGATTCTTCCTTTGCAGTCTTCTTTTTGCGTTGCTTTCCACCGTTTCCGACTTAGCGGGCCCCAGAATCATCGGGCTTGCCGTTGACAAAACCATTCCCTACTTCGACGGCGCGGTGTATGTGGCACTCATTGCCGTTGCGGGTGCGGTGGCGCGTTACCTCTTCCGGCTGATGAACGCAAAGGGCGCGGAGACCTTTGTGAAGCGGATGCGCGACAGGCTCTTTGACCACATCGAGCACCTGCCGTTTTCCTGGTTCATGGAGAACCGGACGGGCGACATCATCCAGCGCTGCACATCAGATGTTGAGACCGTCAAGCGGTTTGTGGCAGAGCAGTTCACGATGCTGGTGCGCATCGTGGCGCTGCTGGTGATGGCGCTGTATTTCATGTGGACGCTCAATGCGCGGCTGATGATTGTCGCGACCGCCTTCTTGCCCGTCATCATTGCCTACTCCGCCGTGTTCCACGGAAAGATTTCGGAAACCTTTTTGCGCGCGGACGAGGAAGAGGGCACCCTAAGCACCATCGCGCAGGAGAACTTGACCGGCGTGCGTGTGGTGCGCGCCTTCGGCAGGGAGCGCTATGAACGGGAACGGTTTGAAAAACAAAACGACATTTACACCGCAGCATACAATCGTTTAAATCTACTGGTCACGGGCTTTTGGACCGCGGGCGAATTCGTGTCCGGCATTCAGGTGTTGACGGTGCTGGCTACGGGTGCCGTGTTCACGGTGCGCGGCAACATGAGCGCCGGAGACTACATCGCCTTTGTCGCGTACAACGCAATGCTTGTGTGGCCGGTGCGTACCTTGGGACGCGTCATCTCGGAAATGAGCAAGGCGGGCGTTTCCATCGAACGCATCCGCCAGATAATGGACGCGCAAAGAGAGCAGGCGGAAACCGGCAAGGCTAGACCTTCGATGGAGGACGACATCGTATTCGACCACGTCACGTTTTCCTATGCGCCGGGCACGCCGAAGATACTGGACGATGTCTCCTTCACGATTCCGCGGGGGAAGACCGTGGGCATTCTGGGTGCGACCGGCAGCGGGAAATCTACCCTGACCTACCTTCTGGACCGCCTCTATGATTTGGAGGAAGGGCAGGGCGAAATCCGGATCGGGCAGACGGCGCTGCGCGACACGGACCTTCATTATTTAAGAGAAAACATCGGCATGGTCTTACAGGAGCCGTTTTTGTTCTCGCGTTCGCTTGCGGACAACATCAGCATTTCGGACAAAGAGGCATCGATGAAGCAGATCCGCACCGCGGCGAAAATCGCGTCACTCGACGAGGCGGTCCGCGGGTTTGCGAAGGGCTACGAAACCAAGGTCGGGGAACGCGGCGTCACCTTATCCGGCGGGCAGAAGCAGCGCGCGGCGATTGCACAGATGGTGCTGCGCGGCACACCCGTGATGATTTTCGACGATTCGCTTTCCGCGGTGGACGCGGAGACGGACGCAAAGATCCGTGCGCAGTTGAAGGAGAACACAAACGGCGCGACGGTCATTATCATCTCCCACCGGATTACGACCCTTATGCACGCGGACAACATTCTTGTTCTGCAAAAGGGGAAGATTGCGGAAGAGGGGACGCATGAGGTGTTGGTACATCAGGACGGTTTGTATAAGAGGATTTGTGAGATTCAGGGCGTGGCATAAACGGCGAGGAGATTTTTTGGATACGGAAATAAACGAGACAATTTCACTTCCCTTCTTCGGCATCCCGAAGATCCTGAGGTATATCAAGCCCTACAGGCGCACCATGGTGGTGATGGCGCTTTTGGGGTTATTAAGCTCGGTTGCGGATTCCGTCTACCCCCTGTTTAACCGCTATGCGATTAATCACTTTGTGGGGGAGGGCGTATTGGATACGCTTTTGTACTTTGTGCTGCTCTACGTGCTGGTGCTTGCCGCACAGGTTGTTGTGAACTTCACAAGCGTTTACATGTGCGGAAAGTTGGAGCTTTTGGTCGGGCGCGATTTAAAGAACGAGAGCTTCAATCATTTGCAGACGCTTTCGTTTTCCTATTTTAATACGAACAACGTGGGCTATATCCACGCGCGTGTCATGTCTGACACGGACCGGATCGGGACACTCGTTTCCTGGCGGTTCATGGACATCGTCTGGAACTGCTCTTACATCGTGTTTGTCTTTGTCGTGATGTTTGTTGTTGAGGCGCGTCTTGCACTTGTCCTGTTTTTGCTGCTGCCCCTGACCGCCGTTGCAATCACCTATTTCCAGAAACGGCTGGTGCGCATCAACCGCATGGTGCGTGAAATCAATTCCAGGATCACCGGCAATTTCAATGAAGGCATCACGGGCGCAAAGACCATCAAGACGCTGGTGGTCGAGGACCGGATTCAGGAAGACTTTGAGCGTGACACAACCGATATGCGAAAGACGAGTGTGCGCGCGATGCACTTCTCCGGACTCTTTTCCTCCACCGTGACGATGATGGCATCCGTTGCGCTTGCCCTCGTGCTGTGGCAGGGCGGAAGATTGACGACGCAGGGGTTGATGCAGCTTGGCAGCCTCTCTGTCTTCATGTCCTATGCACTGGGCATGATGGAGCCGGTGCAGTACATCGTCGAGACGATTTCCTTTATGGTGCAGGCACAGGTCAACATCGAGCGTTTGACGAAGCTTCTGGCGACGGAATCCGATGTGAAGGACACGCCGGAGGTGATTGAGAAATACGGCGACACCTTTCATCCGAAGCGCGAACACTTTGAACCCCTGCACGGCGACATCGAGTTCAAGGACGTTTCCTTCCACTATCCGGACGGGGAGGAGATGGTGCTTACGCACTTCAACCTGAAGGTGCCGCAGGGAACGAACGTCGCGATTGTGGGTGAGACGGGCGCCGGCAAGTCGACGCTGGTGAACCTTGTGTGCCGCTTTTTTGAACCGACCGCAGGCGCCGTTTTGATTGACGGACGCGATGCGAGAGAGCGATCGCAGCTTTGGCTGCACTCGAACATTGGCTATGTGTTGCAGACGCCGCACCTGTTTTCCGGAACGGTGCGGGACAACCTGCGGTATGCAAAGCCGGACGCGACGGATGCAGAAATCTACGCCGCCCTTGACATGGTCAGTGCGCGCGGCGTCATCGACAAGATGGGACAGGGACTCGACGCGGAGGTGGGCGAGGGCGGCGACCTTCTTTCCACCGGCGAAAAGCAGTTGATCAGCTTTGCCCGCGCGATTCTGGCAAACCCCGCGATTCTTGTTTTGGACGAGGCGACCAGCTCCATCGATACCGTGACGGAAAAACAGATTCAGGACGCAATCACGAAGGTCATCACGGGACGCACAAGCTTTGTCATCGCGCACCGCCTTTCTACCGTTGTGGACGCGGATGTGATATTATGTGTGCATGACGGAAAAATCGTCGAGAGCGGGCGTCACGCGGAATTGATGGACGCAAAGGGCTATTATTACCGGCTTTACACGCGGCAGTACGAGGATGCCGCATTGAACGAGGTACTGGCATAGCATGAGTACACAGATGTCGTTATTTGATAAGGACCTGCCGCAGCCTTTGGCGGAACGTCTTCGGCCCAAAACCCTGGAAGACTTTGCGGGGCAGCAGCACCTGATCGGGGAAGGGAAAATCTTACGCCGCCTCATTGAGAGCGACAACATCTCCTCGATGATTTTCTGGGGACCGCCCGGTGTGGGCAAGACGACGCTTGCCAGAATCATCGCAAACAAGACAAAGGCGAAGTTCATCAACTTCTCCGCAGTGACCAGCGGTATTAAGGAAATCCGCCAGGTCATGCAGGAGGCGGAGGCGAACCGGCAGTTCGGCGACAAGACAATCCTCTTTGTCGATGAAATCCACCGCTTCAACAAGGCGCAGCAGGACGCCTTTTTGCCCTTCGTCGAAAAGGGTGCAATCATCTTAATCGGCGCGACCACGGAGAATCCTTCCTTTGAGGTCAACAGCGCGTTGCTCTCACGCTGCAAGGTCTTTGTCCTGCAGCCGCTTTCGGAGGAGGATATTTACGGATTGTTGAAGCGTGCCCTTACTTCGTCAGAGGGCTTCGGCACCTGGAAGGTGGACATCGGTGAAGAGGAAATCCGCATGATTGCCGCCTTCGCGAACGGGGACGCCAGAACCGCGCTCTCCACCTTCGAGATGGTCATCTTAAACGGCGACCTGACGGGAGAAGGCGCGGACGCGGTCACAAAGGTCACGAAGGAAACCATAGAGCAGTGCATTTCGAAGAAATCCCTTCTATATGATAAGAACGGGGAGGAGCATTATAATTTAATCTCCGCCCTGCACAAATCGATGCGCAACTCCGACCCGGATGCCGCGGTTTACTGGCTTGCCAGGATGCTGGAGGCGGGCGAGGATCCGTTGTATATCGCAAGGCGCATCGTGCGTTTTGCGTCGGAGGATATCGGGATGGCGGATTCCCGCGCCCTGGATGTTGCCGTTGCCGCGTATCAGGCCTGTCACTTTATCGGCATGCCCGAATGCTCTGTGCACTTAACGCACGCCGCGGTCTATATGGCGCTTGCACCGAAGTCGAACGCCTGCGATGTCGCCTACATGGAGGCAAGGCGTGACGCGCAGCAGATGCTTGCGGAGCCGGTGCCCCTGCACATCCGCAACGCGCCCACGAAGCTCATGGATGAGCTGGGCTACGGACACGGCTACCAGTACGCGCACGATTACGAGGAGAAGATGACCGCGATGCGGTGTTTGCCGGATTCGCTCGAAGGGAAGGAATACTATCGTCCCACGGATCAGGGACTTGAGGCGAAATACGCGGAGCGCTTACAGGCAATCAAGGACTGGAAGGAAGCGCAACGTGAAAGAATAAGAAAGTGAGGGCGGAACACATGAAACAGTACGACACATTTATCATCGGACACTTAAGCATTGACGAGATCGTGGACATGCACGGAAACGAGGAAATCCTTTTGGGCGGCGCCATCGTGCATGCGGCTTACACCGCGGTCATGACCGGAAACAAAACCGGTATCTGCATCAAGACGGGAAAGAAGGAGAAGGCATGCTGCTATCTGCTGCCGGTGCGCTATGACGATATTTGCTGGCTGGAGTCAGACAACGGAACGACCTCCATCCGCAACGTCTATCTGGACGAAAACCATGAGCGCAGGACCACGCAGGCAAAGGCGCATGCGAAGGGCATCACGGCGGCGGAAATCCCGACGGACTTTGAAACCAAGGTCTTCCACTTTGCGG
>JAFSRL010000147.1 GCA_017446125.1 Lachnospiraceae bacterium | reverse complement strand
TCGGTAAGAAGCCGATCAAGTCCACCTACCTCATTCACAAGGCGGACTTCGTCGCCTGCCACACCCCGTCCTATGTGCGGAAGTTCCACATGGTCGAGGAAGTCCGCGACGGCGGCACCTTCCTGTTGATCTGCCCGTGGTCGGTCGAGGAGCTCGACGAGCACTTACCGGGCAGCATGAAGCGGTTCATCCACGATCACAAGATCAAGCTCTACATCATGGACGGCTCCAAGATCGGCGTGGAAGTGGGCATGGGCCCGACACGTATCAACACGATTTTGCAGTCCGCATTCTTCAAGCTGGCACAGATCATTCCGGAAGCGGATGCAATCAGGTACATGAAGGACGCGGCGGAAAAGACCTACTCCAACAAGGGCGAAGACGTTGTCAAGAAGAACTGGGCAGCGATTGATGCCGGTGCGGATCCCAAGAACCTGATTGAGGTTGCGGTTCCGGATTCGTGGGGCAGCGCGGATGAGAACGAAGGCCTTGATGTCATGACACACACCGAAGGAAGAAAGGATGTCATCGACTTCGTCAACACCGTGCAGGCGAAGGTCAACTCCCAGCAGGGCAACAAGCTCAAGGTTTCCGAGGCGGCGACCTACACCGACGGTTCCACACCGAGCGGCACCTCCGCGTATGAGAAGCGCGGTATCGCGGTCAATGTTCCGGCGTGGGCCGAAGACTCCTGTATCCAGTGTACCTTCTGCTCCTACGTCTGCCCGCATGCGGCAATCCGCCCTGTGGCACTGACGGAAGAAGAAGCCGCGAATGTGCCGGACGGCATGAAGGTGCTTGACTTCGCCGGTATGCCGGACAAGAAGTTTGCGATTGTCATCTCCGCGCTTGACTGCACGGGCTGCGGTGCCTGCGTTGAGGCCTGCCCCGGCAAGCAGGGCAACAAGGCGCTCATCATGGATGCAATCGGCAAGAACATGTACGAGCAGGAATACTTTGACTATGCGGTCAAGCTTCCGATCAAGACCGACGTCATCGATAAGTTAAAAGAGACCACGATCAAGGGCAGCCAGTTCAAGCAGCCGCTGTTCGAGTTCTCCGGCGCATGCGCAGGCTGCGGCGAGACACCGTACATCAAGCTGGCGACGCAGCTGTTCGGCGATCGTATGTACATCGCGAACGCGACGGGCTGCACCTCCATCTACGGTAACTCTTCCCCGTCCACACCGTACACGGTGAACGCAAGAGGCTTCGGACCGGCATGGGCGAACTCCCTGTTTGAAGACAACGCGGAATTCGGTTACGGCATGCTCTTAGCACAGAACGCGATGCGTGATGCCTTAAAGGGTAAGGTCGAACGCCTTGCGGAAGAAGGAAACGATGCACAGAAGGAAGCGGCAAAGGGCTGGCTTGACACCTTCTCGGTGGGCGCCACCAACGGTACCGCAACGGATAAGTTGATTGAAGCGCTTGAGGGCGACGGCTCCGACCTTGCAAAGGACATCTTAAAGGATAAGCAGTTCTTAGCGAAGAAGAGCCAGTGGGTCTTGGGCGGTGACGGCTGGGCATTCGATATCGGCTTCGGCGGCCTCGACCACGTGCTTGCTTCCGGCAAGGACATCAACATCATGGTCGTCAACACCGAGGTGTACTCGAACACGGGCGGCCAGTCCTCGAAGGCGACCCCGACCGGCGCGGTGGCACAGTTCGCCGCAGGCGGTAAGGACATCAAGCAGAAGGATCTTGCGGCAATCGCGATGAGCTACGGCTATGTCTATGTCGCACAGATTGCCATGGGTGCGGACCGTATGCAGACCTTGAAGGCCATCTCGGAAGCGGAAGCGTATCCGGGTCCGTCCCTCATCATCTGCTACGCGCCTTGTATCAACCAGGGCCTGAAGAAGGGCATGGGCAAAGCACAGGAAGAGGAGAAGCTGGCGGTCGAGACCGGCTACTGGCACCTGTTCCGTTACAACCCGGCAGGCGGCGACAAGAAGTTCTCCCTGGATTCCAAGGCACCGACCAAGGAATATCAGGAGATGCTTGACGGCGAGGTCCGTTACCTGTCGTTGAAGCTCAAGAATCCGGAAAGAGCGAAGATGCTCTTCGAGAAGGCAGCCGAAAGCGCCAAGGAGAAGAGAGCTTACCTTGAGAAACTTGATCTTGTTTACAACAAGCAGTAACTGTAAAGTGATGCACCAATGAAAAAGAAGCCGGCGGCAAGTGAACTTGTCAGCCGGCTTCTTTTGAAGTTGGTATAACACGCACAGCGTGTGCCGGCGAAGCATCAGCTTCGACGGCTGCATCACATTTTACTCAACCGCTGCACCGCCTCATGCGCAATCACGACGTTGCAATGCTCCTCCAAATAGGATTCCTTTACGGTGGAATGGGAGAAGAGCTTCTGCTCATTCCTGCCGTACTCCGTGAGCCGCGCGCAGACCGTGACAAACTGGTCCAGTGCGTCCTCCTCCGCATGCAGCAAAAGGTAGTACTTCTCACTGCCCTCTTCCGCATAGAGCGTGTTGTCACCGTTATAGAAGGTTGTAATGACCCTGGATAATTCCGTCACCTCCCGAAGCGTCGGGAAGGAGAATACGGCGATGTGCTGCTTCTCCGGCTCCTTGTCGCGCCGGTTTGTGCCCACGCGTTCCAAGACCTTTGAGGAATGGAAGGGCGCGGAATCACCAAAGGACGCTTCCCGGATTCTGGAGAACACGGAAAAGAAATCCTCGCCCTCATCATCGTCGAACATATCATAATCATATTCGGACGATTCCGCAGGGATATCCAAAAACGGTGAGAAATTTGAGAACCGGGTATCGAGCTCCTCCGGATCCTCCACCTTGGTGATGACAAGCACAAGGCACTCGCTGTTCATGGGAACCGCCTCCACCATGATGGGGATATCGCCCGGCTCAAACCCGTACTGCATGCGTGCCTGGTGCATCATATCCTGGAACAGGCCGCGGGCTTTTTCCGAGCCGTAGGCAAGCTCTGAGATCCGCATATTCCGCCGCGCAAGGTCTTCCCTGGTCAGGGTGCAGCGAATCTGGTTTTCGTCAATTTTTTCTATCTTCAAGGAACGGATTCCTCCCTCTTCGTCATTGGTTTTTACTATGGTAAAAGATATGCAATGGAATGTCAATACAGGTCCGCGGAAAAAAATTTTTAAACTTTTTTTCAAAAACCTCTTGCGCAAACAAAGAAAATAGTGTATAAACGATTTCAAGAAATGCCTCCGTTTCGGAAAGGAGGTAACCCAAAACAGAGATCAAAGCAGGATTTCTGTCTTCCCGTTTTTCAACGGGAATATTCCCATCTTAAACACCCCAAATAAATGATAGTGAAAACAATGAATCTTTAATTTGTTGCGTTTGTTTTGCGTTTCAAGAAATGGGGCATTTCGCCCGGTTTCCGGCGCGGCGTCATGCGGATACTTACACGAACAGGCATTTGCCCGTGACGGGGCGATCCTATCCATGAACCTCTATTTTGCGGCGTGACGCTGTCCGGGGAACGGGAACAACGGGGTGGAAAAGACGGTGGTTTTGATTGTGGGATGGTTGTAATCGTGGTACAATATCCATCGGAGAAAAACTATGAAAAAAAAGGCATTACCGGTGATAATCATCCTGGTCCTGGTGCTGGTATTGGGCGGAATTTATCTGATTCCGCGGCTGTTGGAGCGATACTCGTATTCGAATGAGCGCGCGGACCTGGAAACATACTTCGGCATCCGCGACGAAGCGGATGTTCCGGTCATTTTGAACAATGAGATTACGGACATACACGCACGTCTTTATGAGAATGTGTTCTATCTGGACTTTTCCTCGGTACAGACACTGTTAAACGACCGTTTTTATCACGGTGCGGAGGACAACACCCTTCTTTACACAACCCCGGAGGCAATCATCACATCCGAAATCGGCACCAATACGGCGACCTCCACGGACGGAACCGTGTCGGAGGAATCCTATGTGATTGCCCGTTACGAACAGGATACGCTTTACGTGGCCTTGGACTACGTGAAGAAGTATACGGACTTTCTGTATGAGGGCTACATCGCCCCCAATCATTTGGAACTGCATGTCGCGAATGAAACCTTCCCCGCCGCCACGCTCAAAAAAGACACCAAGCTCAGGGAACGCGGCGGCGTCAAGAGCCCCGTTTTGGAGGACTTAACGCGCGACGACAAGGTCATCGTTCTGGAGGAGATGGAGACCTGGACGAAGGTCAAGACAATGAACGGCTTTATCGGCTACGTCGAGAACAAGCGCTTAAGTGCAGCCGGGGAGCACACGGTCACGATTCCCAGGGAGGCACCGGTGTTCAATTATACCTCCGTATTCAAGCCCTACAAGATTAATCTTGCCTGGCACAACGTGGCGGGGATTTCCGGTAACGACACGCTGCGCGAATTGGTGGAGGGGACCAGGGGACTCAACACCGTTTCCCCGACCTGGTACTCGCTTTCGGACAACGAGGGGAACTTTACGAGCTTTGGCTCCGCCGCCTATGTGAACGAGGCGCATGCCTTGGGACTCGATGTCTGGGCATTGATCAACGACATCGACCACAAAAGCACCATCAGTGATTACCAGATTCTCTCCCGCGCTTCCTCGCGCGCAAACCTCATCAACAATCTGATGCGGGAAGCGGACGCGACAGGCTTTGACGGGATCAACATCGACTTTGAATTCATCGACGAGGTCAGCGGTGAAAGCTTCATCCAGTTTATCAGGGAGCTTTCCATTGCCTGCAGGGCAAGGGGGCTGGTGCTTTCGGTCGACAACTATGTTCCCATGAATTACAACAACCATTACCACCGCAAGGAGCAGGGGGTTGTGTGCGATTACGTCATCATCATGGGATACGATGAGCACGGCACCTTCTCCACGGAGGCGGGCAGCGTCGCTTCAATCGATTATGTGACGGGCGGCATCACGCGCACACTCGAGGAGGTCCCGGCGGAAAAGGTAATCAATGCGATTCCGTTCTATACCAGAATCTGGACGACGGAAAACGGTACGCTCACCTCGCAGGCGGTGGGCATGCGGCAGGCGCAGGACTTCGTGAACAACCACGGCATCACCTTAACCTGGGATGAAACAACCTGCCAGAATTACGGAGAAAAGACGGAAGGCAGCAAGTTCTATCAGGTCTGGATGGAGGATACGGAATCCGTTTCGGCGAAGCTCTCCGCCATGCAGCATCACGAGATCGCGGGCGTGGCGGCATGGAAGCTCGGGTTTGAAACGCCGGATATCTGGGATACGATTTCGGCTTACCTGCAGCAATGAAAACGGTTTACCTGCAGCTTGACGAACAGCATATCGACGCTGTGGCGCTTCATGCACTGAAGGAAGCCGGAAATGCGCTTGCAAACGGCGCCCTCGTTGCCTTTCCGACAGAGACCGTGTACGGCCTTGGCGGCATGGCATTCGACAAAGAGGCGGCAAAAAAGATTTATGCGGCAAAGGGACGCCCCTCAGATAACCCGCTCATCGTGCACGTCGCCGCGACGGAGGATGTGAAGCGCCTTGCAAAGGACATTCCGGATGTGTTCTATCGTCTTGCGGATGCTTTTTGGCCGGGCCCCCTGACCTGTGTGCTGCACAAGCAAAACGAGGTTCCGTATGAAACGACGGGCGGTCTTGATACGGTGGCGGTTCGATTTCCGTCCTTAACCATCGCGCAGGAGCTCATCAAGGCTTCCGGCGGCTTTGTCGCTGCACCGAGCGCAAACCTTTCGGGACGCCCCTCGCCCACGACGGCGGCACATTGCAAAGAGGATTTGGACGGACGCGTGGATTACATCATCGACGGCGGCAGTGCCGTTTTGGGCATCGAATCCACAGTGCTCGATTTGACGGGAGAAGAACCCGTCATCCTGCGCCCGGGCTTCATCACCGGAGAAATGCTACAGGACGTGCTGGGACGAAGCGTTGTTACCTCGTCCGGCATGGACGAGAAGGATCCGCGTGCGCCGAAGGCACCCGGCATGAAATACAGGCACTACGCCCCGAACGGAACGCTCCTTGTCGTGACGGGGGAAGCGGACGCGGTGGCAAAAGAAATCTGCGCCCGCTTAAAGCAGGACAAGGAACAGGGCCTGCGCACCGGCGTGATCTGCGGCGAAACGAAGAAGGCGCGTTACGAAGCGGACCGCGTCGTGACGTTTCCGGAGAAGGACGCGCCCCGAGCCCTTTCGAAGATGTTGTTTTTCGCGCTGCGTGAGATGGATGCCTTTGGAATCGATGCGATTTACGCGGAGGGTGTTTCCGAGGAAGGCGTGGGCGCGGCGGTGATGAACCGGCTTGTGAAGGCAGCAGGACAAACTGTGATTCATGTATAGATTTTTTGATTAATGAAAGGAGTGGCTATGAAGGTTGCGATTGGCTCGGATCACGGCGGCTTTGCGCTCAAGGAACAGATTGTGGCGCACCTGAAGGAAAAGGGATATGAGGTGGAGGACTTCGGCACGCATACGACGGACTCCTGCGATTATCCGGACTACGGCGTCCTCGCGGCGAAGGCGGTCGCGGACGGAACCTGCGACAAGGGAATCGTTGTGTGCACGACGGGCATCGGAATCTCCATGGCGGCGAACAAAATCAAGGGTATCCGCTGCGGGTTGTGCCACGACGTGACGACCGCACGCCTGACCAGGGAACACAATGACGCAAACGTGCTTGCCCTGGGCGGCGGGTTCATCGCGCCGTTTTTGGGTCTGGAAATGGTCGACGTCTTTTTGACGACACCGTTCTCGAACGAGGAAAAACACATCCGCCGGATCGACAAGGTCATGCGGATTGAGGGGGAATAGGAAAGGAGCCATATGTCGAACGTTACAATCATGGATCATCCGCTGATCAAGCACAAGATCGGCTATGTCAGGCGCAAGGAAACCGGCACCAAGGATTTCCGCCAGACGATTTCGGAAATCGCGATGTTAATCTGTTATGAGGCGACACGGAACCTGCAGTTGCAGGACGTGGACATCGAAACGCCCATCGGACCGGCGACCGTACAGGAGCTGAAGGGAAGAAAGCTCTGCATCGTTCCCATCCTGCGCGCGGGCTTAGGGATGGTGGACGGAATGCTCACCTTAATCCCGACGGCGAAGGTGGGGCACATCGGTCTCTACCGCGATCCCAAGACCCTTGAGCCGGTGGAGTATTACTGCAAGCTGCCGCCGGACTGCGCGGAGCGCGAGGTCTTTTTGGTCGATCCCATGCTTGCGACCGGCGGGTCGATTTCCGCGGCGCTCACCATGTTGAAGCAGCGCGGCTGCAGGAAGATTCACCTGATGTGCATCCTGGCGGCAACGCAGGGCATCGAGCGCATTCAAAAGGATCATCCGGACGTCGACATTTTTGTGGGCGCGGAGGACAAGGAGCTAAACGACCACGCGTACATCGTGCCGGGGTTGGGCGATGCGGGTGACAGAATTTTCGGAACCAAGTAACGAAGACGCGATTGCGAGGAAAAGGATGAAGAGAGAAGATTATATTTCGTGGGATGAATATTTTATGGGCATCGCGAAGCTTACGGGACTGCGCAGCAAGGACCCCTCTACACAGGTGGGCTGCTGCATCGTGAGCGAGGATCACAAGATCCTGTCCATGGGATACAACGGATTTCCAAAAGGGGTTTCCGACGACGAGTTTCCGTGGGAGCGCGAAGCGGACTCTGAGCTGGACACGAAGTACCCGTATGTGACGCACTCGGAGCTGAACGCGATTTTGAATTACCGGGGCGGCTCTTTAGACGGGGCGATGCTGTACGTATCGCTGTTCCCGTGCAACGAATGCTCGAAGGCTATCATCCAGGCGGGCATCCGCACGGTTGTCTACGACTCTGACAAATACGCGGACACGCCCTCGGTCAAGGCGTCGAAGCGGATGTTTGACGCGGCGGGCGTACGGTACTATCAATACACGCAAAGCGGAAGAGAGATTAAGATTAAAATCTGATGCGGGATAATCAATGAGGGAAGAAGACACCGCACAATTGGAAGAAGGGTCTTTAGACGCAAGGCGTCGCATCCGGCACATCCTGCGCACAGTATTTTTCGCGGGCTGTGTGTTTGTTTTGGTGCGCGCGTTTACGGGAAACACCTTCGCGACGGAGGAAACCAGAAAGAAGCTGCAGGAAGCAAAGGACCAGAAGGAGCAGACGGAGAGCACTTAGTCCGGCGTCCAGGAAAACATCACGGACTTAAACGAGGAAAAGGACACCCTGCAGGGAGAGTTGAGCCGGTTGAACAAGGAGCTGACGGAGGTCAGCGACAACCTTGCCCAAATTGAATTCGATATCGGCACGACGCAGGACAGCATCGAGGTCACCAGACAGAACCTTGAGGAAGCGCGCAACACGGAGGCGAGCCAGTATGCCGCGATGAAGAAGCGCGTGCAGTTCATTTACGAGGAGCAGGAGTTTTTACTGATGGACATGCTCTTCGGCGCGGACGATTTCGGTGATTTTTTAAACCACGGCAGCTACATTGCGCAGCTTTCCGCCTACGACAGAAAGAAGCTGACGGAGTACCAGAATACGCGCTCCGACATCGAATTCCAGGAGCAGCAGTTAACCGCACAGATGGAGGCGCTGGGCAATCAGGAGCGCTTGGCGAGCGCGGAGCAGGCGAAGGTGTCCGGGCTTGTGAATGCCACAAGCGGTTCCATCATGCAGTACGCGGATGAAATCGCGGACGCGGAAGCGCAGGCGGACGCGCTGCAGGAACAGATCAAACAGGAAGAGCAAAACATCAAGGAACTGGAGGCAAAGCTTGCGGAAGAAATCCGGCTTTCCTCGCTGGCAAGACAGTCGAGCTGGCGGGATATCTCCGAGGTGACGTTTGCGGACGGGGACCGGTATCTTTTGGCAAATTTGATTTACTGTGAGGCGGGCAACCAGCCCTACGAAGGAAAGCTGGCGGTGGGCGCGGTCGTGATGAACCGCGTGTTAAGCTCTGTTTTTCCGGACACCATTGTGGGTGTCATTTACCAACGGCGGCAGTTTTCGCCGGTGGATGACGGGCACCTGCCCTTAGCCTTAGCCCAGGGCAAGGCGACGGACTCCTGCTATCAGGCTGCGGACGCGGCGATGAGCGGGGAAACGAACGTGGGAAATTGCGTGTTCTTCCGCACCCCCATTCCGGGGCTGACGGGAATACAGATCGGTGGACACATCTTTTATTGATGCCTTGCGGCTTCGATGGGTGCGGTCAGACGGGAGATGCCCCGTTCGTAGATTTCGCCCAAAAGCGCGTTGAGGGAGAGCAGGCTCTTTTTTAAGAGTGTGTCTGAGAGCAGTCCCTTGTCAAACGCGTCGGTGAGTTCGTCGAGGTCCATGACACGCACACGTCCGTCCGGATAACAGATTACATCCGCCAAAAGGTCGGTGACGAGAAACGCGTTTTCCTCGTCCGGATGGGGCGCGAAGTCAATGATGTCACAGTAGAAATAACGTAAGGAATGGTCATGCCGGTAGAACTCGGAGATTTTATA
>JAFSRL010000146.1 GCA_017446125.1 Lachnospiraceae bacterium | reverse complement strand
TTGTCTCAGGTTTTTTCAACATGATGATGATCGTGGATATGACCGGTTCCGACGAGCCGTTTGACAAAATGTCAGACTCTCTTGCGGAGGTGGGGCTGAAGATCGGTGTTGTGGTGAAGTGCCAGCGCGAAGCGATTTTTGACCAGATGCATCGCGTGTAAGCGGAAGCGACGAAGGAGCGAGATGATCAACATCTATGAAGTGGGCGAAACCAACGCCATGATTGAAAAGGAAAACCTGGATGTGCGCACCATCACGATGGGGATTTCCTTATTGGATTGCGTGCACGATGACATCGATCTTATGGTGGACAGAATCTACGATAAGATTACATCGAAGGCGGGCACTCTGGTAAAGACGGGTGAGGAGATTGCGAAGGAGTACGGAATCCCGATAGTTAATAAACGTATTTCCGTCACACCCATTGCGCTCGTCGGGGCAAGCGCCTGCCACACGCCGGAGGATTTCGTGCGGATAGCGGAGACGCTCGACCTTGCCGCAAAGAAGGTGGGGGTGAATTTTATCGGCGGGTATTCCGCCCTTGTCAATAAGGATATGACTGCGGCGGATAAGATGCTCATCGAGTCCCTGCCGCGCGCGCGGTCCTGGACGGAACGGGTCTGCGCTTCCATCAATGTGGGCTCCTCCAAAACGGGCATCAATATGGATGCCGTCCGTTTGATGGGCGACATGATTGTGCGCACCGCGCAGGCAACGGAGAAGGAAGATTCTTTGGGCTGCGCAAAGCTCGTGGTCTTTTGCAACGCACCGGATGACAATCCGTTTATGGCGGGCGCCTTCCACGGTGTCACGGAAGGGGACGCGGTGATTAACGTGGGTGTTTCGGGTCCCGGCGTTGTGAAGAATGCTGTTGCAGCCACTAGGGGCGAGAGCTTCGAGGTCCTGTGCGAAACGGTCAAGAAAACGGCGTTCAAGGTGACCCGTGTGGGACAGCTTGTCGCGAAGGAAGCGTCGAAGCGCCTGAATGTTCCCTTCGGCATCGTCGATCTTTCCCTTGCGCCCACACCGGCCATCGGGGATTCCGTTGCGGACATTCTGTGCGAGATGGGGCTTGAGGCAGCCGGCGCGCCGGGAACCACGGCGGCGCTTGCGCTCTTAAACGATCAGGTGAAAAAGGGCGGGGTGATGGCAAGCTCTTATGTGGGCGGCCTTTCCGGCGCCTTTATTCCGGTCAGTGAGGACCAGGGCATGATTGACGCAGTGGGGAAGGGCGCCTTAACCCTTGAGAAGCTGGAGGCGATGACCTGCGTCTGCTCGGTCGGTCTTGACATGATCGCGATTCCCGGCGATACGCCGCCGGAGACGATTTCCGGCATCATCGCCGATGAGATGGCAATCGGTGCGGTGAACTTCAAGACCACGGCGGTGCGTATCATTCCCGCGATCGGCAAGAAGGAGGGCGATACGGTCGAATTCGGCGGGCTCTTGGGGCATGCGCCCGTCATGCGCGTGAATCCCTTCTCCTGCAAGGAATTTGTGGACCGCGGCGGGCGGATACCGGCGCCGATTCACAGTTTCAAGAATTAGTGAGTCAGGGGGACAGGTACACT
>JAFSRL010000145.1 GCA_017446125.1 Lachnospiraceae bacterium | reverse complement strand
GAGAAGCACAGACAGGAGCTTTTGCACTCTCTTGACGAAGACTTAAAAGAACGTTACACGGCACAGACAGATGCCATAACCGGGCTGCCCGGTTCCATCTTTATGCTGGATAAGATTGAGGACGGGATTGACCGCGCGGCCTTAAGCCACGTCAACCTGGGCGTTTCCATCCTGCGTTTCCCGCCGGAGCTTGCCGCGGATCGTGTGCTGTTAAAAGAAGTCTCGATTGCCTTAACCTCCCTCAACACGCCGAAGGTGGTCTGCACCAAGGGAGAGGCGAATGAATTCATCATTCTTTACGAGGATATGACCAATCAGGACATCCTGCAGTACGCGCAACTGATTACGGACCGTGTGCGCATGTTTCTGGCGCGCTTTGCCCCTGAAAAAACCACGGGGTTAAAACGCTTTTTCCAAAAGAAGAAGGGAGCGCTTGTGTTGCCGCACGGCATCTGTACCGGGATTCCCACCATTGAAAGCAGTCCGTGGGAATACCTCTCCACGGCGCTCGCGGCGTTGAACGAAAGCTTAAACAGTGTCCCCGCGGCAATCGTACGAAAGGGTCTTTGATGTACACGGCGTATTATCCGGAGGAAATCCGGGAAAAAATCGAACACGTAAACCGTCCGTACGCGCACGAGATTGAACAGCTCGATGAGGTCATCGACGCATTGTTTGTCTATGCGACCGACACGGATGACGAGGAGCTTTTGGGCTTTGTCCATTATCAGATTGCGAAAAAGGAATTCCTTGCGGGACACATCGCGGAATACCGGCAGCACCTGGTGGACGCGATCCGTCTTCTGCAAAAGGGGGCAGAAAAGGAAACGCTGGCCGGCTGCTACAACCTGATTGCCGTCGACAACGTCAACCGCGGCAACTACGACCTTGCCATCAACCACTTTTTGACGGCACGCTCGCTTCTTGTCGATTATACCGAGCTTCCCATTTTGGGGCTCATCGACTGCAACACCGCGGATCTCTACGGCATCTTGGGGGACACTAAGTCCGCGCTTTACTATTCGCAGCGCGGCATGGATTTCTTAAAGCCCTTGATTCGCAACGGTGAAAATTACCTGATTTACTTGGTGGCATTAAGCATCCACGGCTGGTTTGCGATGGATGGGGGCAACATGCTTTCCGCAAGGAGCGTCTATGACCGTTTGTGGGAGTTAAAGATGGACGTTGCCATCCCGCAGGAAAACTTAGTGTCAATCGGGGTGCTCTCCTTCGAGGCGCGTTACGCACATGTCATGAAGGAAGAGGCGGAGGTCCGCACTTGTCTTGACAAAATCAGGGAGCTCGTCGAACACTCCCGGTTTATTTCCGGTGTAACGGATGATTTGTGCCGCCTGACGCGGTATTTGATTCCGGAAGGGTACTTGGACGACGCGAAGCATATTCTGCTGCGGCTGGACAAGGCCGCGGAGGAGTCCGGGCTTTTGAACCTGCGCTCCATGGTGACCAGGCTCCACATCGAATACGCTAAGAAAACGCATGACAATGCCCTTTTGGAGGAAAAGCTCGAGCTGTTCTATCAGTTGGAGCAGGCGGTCAATGCGGAAAAGAGCGATTCCTACACCTTCTCCATTGAGCTTTCCGCCTTACAGAATGCGGATGAAAAGACACGTTTGTTCACCCTCGAAGAGGATGTGCGCAGCAGAAGGCAGTTGGACTTTGATTCCGTTACCTTCCTGCCCAGCCGAAGGCAGTTTAACCACCGCGCCGTTGAGATTTTCCGGCAGGCAAAGCGCAACGAGCGCCACTTCGCGGTCGCAATCATTGACATCGACGATTTCAATACGCTGCGTGCGAACCGCTCACGTGCCACCATCGACAAGATTATGCGTGCCATCGCGGACCACCTGCGGGAAATGGTCACGGACAGGATTCTGTGCTACCGTTACGGACCCGAGCGCTTCCTCATGGTCTATGACAATATGTCGAACCATGAAATCTATGCGCGTGCCACCACCTTAAGGGACGCGGTCGCGAAAACGAAGCTCACCTCCGTGGTCACCCAAACAGAGGTTTCCATTACGGTCTCGCAGGGGATCTGTAACGCGGTGCCTTCCCCGCGCTTAAGGATGTGGGACTTCCTCGCGGAGGCGGACCGGTCCTTACGTAATCTCCACCGGAACAACGCGCCAAACGAAATCGCGTTCTATTCTCACAGACGTTGAGCGAAAAGTTTTTTGTCAGATCAAAGTCATCAAATGACATTTATGTCATTTATTAAAATGCCCCATTTTAGTTTACATAAAAACGTTGACCGGTTTGGTTATTATTGAAAATTCATATCTCTTATAACTTTTTATCGTTCCCCCGTGAATGTCCCATTTTTCAGGCTTTCTCACTGTGGGATGTCCGTATATCCCCAGTTTCCACCGAGTTTTCCACATGACACGCCTGACGGTTTCAAATAGCTTTGTAGTCAGTTCCCTTTATTTTTCGTGTAGTTTTTCCGGATTTAAACACAATTTAACAAATTTACTTCATTTACATAATTAAGTGAATTTGATTATTATGTAAACTTTTACGTCATCTTATGGCATTTTTTTTGGATTTTTCGTTAATTTGCAGGGGGGAAATCCCCGGAAAGCCGCTCCCAGAAAGCCTTTACGCTGTTTCTGACCGAAGCGGTCGAAATGACGGAAATCTGCTGCCATTCGCGCGGAAAGAGGGCGGAATACCCCTTTTGCAGGAAGCGATCGTCCAAAAGTGCCACCACACCCTCATCCGCATCCGTGCGGATGACGCGCCCTGCTGCCTGCAGAACCTTGCACATGCCGGGATACCGGTAGGCATAATCCCAGCCGCTCTCCCCCCTTTCGTCAAAGAAGGTTTTGATGATCTGGCGTTCGTTCCCCACCATGGGAATGCCTGTTCCCACGACAACGGCACCGATCAGGGCGTCCCCCTGTAAGTCGATGCCTTCGGCGAACGCCCCGCCCAGGACGCAGAAGCCCAGGAGGCGGTGGTGAGTCAGGGGGACGGGTACACTGACTCTTTTTTCCTCCACGAATGCTGGCTGCTCACTACCTTCTGAAAAAAGAGTCAGTGTACCCGTCCCCGCTGACTCACCTTCGAACTTCTTCAGAAACGCCTCGCGCTCCTCCTCCGTCACAAAGTCCTCCTGCAGGAGCACCTCCGCCTCGCCCTCATCCAAAAACAGCTCCTCATACGCCTCATAGACCGCGCGGGCGAAGGCATAGGACGGGAAAAAGATCATGTAATTGCCCGCCTTCGCGCTCGTAACCTCCTCGATGTGGGCGGCAATCCTGTAATACTCGTCCTCGCCGCGGCGCGTATAGCGGCTGGTCACGTCGGACGCGATAAAAACAGAGAGCTTCTTAGGATCAAAGGCGCTTTTCGCATAAATCTCGTAATCCTCCGGCGTCCCGCCCAGAAGCTTCTTATAATACTGGATGGGCAAAAAGGTCGCGGAAAACAGAATCGTCGACACCGCCCGTTCCATGCACTGCTTCAAGTTCTTCGACGGGTCAACGTTGTAAAGCCGGACCTGAAACTGCTCACCTGTCAGCGTCTTCTCCCACGCCGCGTAGACCTCATAGGTATCGTCCACCAGCTCCAAAATCGTCAAAAACGCCCCCACCGTAAAATAAAAGCTCAAAATTTCATCCCGCACCGGCCCCTTCTTGTGGTCCTCCAAATACTCCGAAAGAATGGTCTGCAGCCGGGCAAGCCGAAGAGAAAGCGTATCAATCACCGGCAGCGTCACGCCAAAGTCCGTGATGCGGCAATACCCTTCCGCCTCCGCGGCCTCTACCGTGCTCTCCCACGCCGCCATCTCTTCCGGCGTGCCGTTCTTTTTCACGTAGCGGAAAGGCCACGCGACATTTTCCAGCGCGTCAAACGCCTGTATGCACTTGCGGATGTGCTTCTCGATTTTCTTATGAAAGGGGGCGACGGTTTCCGCCATGAGAAGGAAGTCCTCCCTGGTCAGATGCGCGGAGTACATTTCCCTGCCGCGTTCCAAAAGGTTGTGCGCCTCGTCCACCAGAAAGAGGTTCTGCTTGTCTCCCCCGTCCGCGAAGAACCGCTTCAAATAGACGAAGGGGTCAAAGGCGTAGTTGTAATCACAGATCACACCGTCCGCAAAGAGGCTCAAGTCCAGCGCCATCTCAAAGGGGCAAACCTGAAAGCGGTCCGCATAAGCGCGGATGGTGTCCCTTGTCAGGGCGTCCTCATGCGTCAACAGTTCAAAGACCGCATCGTTGATCCGGTCAAAATGCCCCTTCGCGTAGGGGCAGCTCTCCGGATTGCAGTCCGCCTTGTCTAAGATGCACGCCTTGTCCTTTGCGGTAATGGTTACGGTCTTGAACGAGAGCCCTTCCTCTTCTCTTAGGATGTTGAAGGTCTCTTCGGCGACGCCGCGCGTAATGGTCTTTGCGGTTAAGTAAAACAGACGCTCCGCGCGCTCCTCCCCGATTGCCTTGACCGAAGGAAAGATGGTCGCGATGGTTTTGCCGCTGCCCGTGGGCGCCATCAGAAAGAGCTTTTTCTCCTGCGTGATGGTGCGGTAAACGCCGGACACAAGGTCCCGCTGCCCCTCACGGTAGGTGAAGGGAAAGGACATGTTAGCAATGGAGGCGTTGCGGCGCTTTCGCCACGCGTGCGCAAAGTCCGTCCACTTGCGGTATTCCATCACAAGGTCGTTGAACCAGCCGACAAGCTCCTTCAAGGTATAGGAAAAGCGAAACTGTTTGATTTCCTCCGTGTCCATGTTGCAGTAGGTCATCTGCACGGTTGCATTCTCTTCCTCCTCCTGCATGCAGTAGATGGCGGCATAGCACTTTGCCTGCGCAAGATGCACCCGCACGGGCTCCGTCATCTTGTGCACGTCGCGGTAGGTTCCCTTGATTTCATCGATGAGGGGCGGCTCGCCCTCCTCCAACAGGATGCCGTCCGCGCGCCCGTCGATGGTAAGGTGGTATTCACCGCAGTTTTCGCGGTATGACAAGGGCACCTCCGCCTGATAGTGAGGTCCCATGAGCTTTTGTATCTTTCTGTGAATGCGCCCGCCTTCCAGCATCGCCTGCTCCGACACGCGGGGCTGCCGGTTATCGATGTCGCCCTCGCGCAGAAGGAACTCCACGAGGCCGCGGACGGATATCTTGATCTCTTGCATTGAATCTACTCCGGGAATCCCCCCTACCTTCCCCTTGAGGGGCGGATGCGGTGTTTCTCCTCACAGGAACACTGCTGTGATTCCACCACCCTACCTTCCCCTTGAGGGGAAGGTGCCCCGAAGGGGCGGATGAGGTGTTATCCCATTTATGCTAT
>JAFSRL010000144.1 GCA_017446125.1 Lachnospiraceae bacterium | reverse complement strand
GTCATAGGTCATATAGACCTTGAAGGTGGAAAGCCCTTCCTTCATCATATCTTCGCACTGCGCATGCACTTCTTTATTCCAGTCCGTGATCGACATGTGATAGGAATAGTCCGAACTGCAGCCAAAAGCCGCTTTCTCGTCCCAGTTTTTCTTCCCTTCCAAAAGCGTCTCGCCCTTGTACTGCGTGCCGAAATCGATGATCATCGTGGTACCGCCCGCCACGGCAGCCTTTGTGCCGGAGGCAAAATCATCGCAGGTCACCGTCCCCGCCACATGCAAATCAAAGTGCGTATGCGCATCAATAAAACCGGGAAAAATAAGCTTACCGGCAGCATCAATGACTTCGGCCTTCGCGCCGGCTTCTTTGGAAAGATCCTCAGTGGAAATTTTGACGATTTTTTCACCGTCAATTAAGATATTTGCCTGTTTGCTGCCCCCGGAACCAACAATCGTGCCGTTTGAGATCAGTAACATAACCCCTCCGTTCTTGACCAAAAACCTTGAAAAACCACGAATGTTCGAATATCTAATCCCATTTTACCAGTTTGTCAGACGATTATCAAGAGATTTCAAAATTATTTTTTAGAAAATCTAAAAATTTTTTAGATTATCTATTGCAATTTCAAAAATTTGTGTTATGATGAACTTATCTAAAAAATTTTTAGGTCACTGAACACCCTTTACGGGAGGTATAACATGGATATCCTGTTAACCAATCTCATTCAGATCGCGGACGGCATCGCCGAGGAATTCGGCGTGGATTGCGAAGTCATCATTCACGACCTGCAAACGGAAAATCTCGAAGAAACCATCGTCTACATCCGGAACGGTCATGTCACCGGACGAAAAGTAGGCGACGGTCCTTCCCGCATCGTGCTTCGTTCCATCGAAGCCTTGGAGCGCGGCGAACCCTTAACGGAGATGCGCGGCTACCAGACCCGCACCGCGGACGGGCGCTACTTAAAATCCACCACGATGTACATCAAGGACGAGTACGACGAGTACCGCTACATCTTAGGCATCAACTTCGACATCACGGCACTTGTGGGCGCAAGGAAGTCCCTGCAAAATTTGGAGACCATCTCCCCCTTCAACGAGGAAACGGAAAGCGACATTCATTTGAATGTCAACGACCTGCTCGACTCTTTGATTCGCCAGAGCGAAGCCCTGATCGGCAAGCCCCCTGCGCAGATGAACAAAGAAGAAAAAATCCGTGCCGTGCGCTTCCTCGACGACGCGGGCGCCTTCCTCATCACGCGCAGCGGCGACAAGGTCTCGGAATACTACGGCATCAGCAAGTTCACGCTCTACAGCTACATCGACAAACAGGGCAAGGGCGGTTACACAAAAACGGTCAAGAAAACAGATTCAAAAAAGAGGGCATGATTATGGGCGAGCCAAAGAACGAACTGCAGTGGGTATGGAATTCCATGCCGAAAACAGAAGACAAAAACTTATCGTTAATGTCGGTTGCCGAAGTCGAAAAAGCGAAGGCGTTTCACAAGAGCTTTCCGCAGTACGAGGAAACACCGCTGCGCGACTTGAAAGAAATGGCGGCATATTTAGGACTGGGAAAGGTCTGTGTCAAGGACGAGTCCTACCGCTTCGGCTTAAACGCCTTCAAGGTCTTGGGCGGCAGCTACGCGATGGCGCGTTACATCGCAGGCGAGCTGAAGAGGGATGTCTCCGAGCTTCCCTACGATGTGTTGACAAGCGAGAAGCTAAAGGAAGAATTCGGCACCGCCACCTTCTTTTCCGCGACGGACGGAAACCACGGACGCGGTGTTGCATGGGCGGCGAATAAGCTCGGGCAAAAGTCCTATATCTTAATGCCCAAGGGTTCCACCGAAACGCGCTTAAACAACATCAAGGCGGAAAACGCGGAGGCCTATATCTCAGATGTCAACTATGACGAGTGCGTGCGCCGCGTTGCGGCAAAGGCTGCGGAAACCGAGCACGGCGTCGTCGTACAAGACACCGCATGGGAGGGCTATGAGGAAATCCCCTCCTGGATTATGGAAGGCTACGGCACGATGGCTTTGGAAGCGGATGAACAGTTTGCGGAGCGCCCGACGCACGTCTTCGTACAGGCGGGTGTGGGAAGCCTTGCCGGTGCGATGGTCGGGTATTTTGCAAACAAATATAAGGACAACCCGCCCGTGATGGTTGTCGTGGAAGCATCCGCTGCCGCCTGTCTGTACAAGGGCGCGGTTGCAGGCGACGGGGACATCCGCATCGTCGACGGTGACATGGATACGATCATGGCGGGTCTTGCCTGCGGCGAACCCAACATCACGAGCTGGGACATCTTAAAGAATCATGTCTCCGCCTTCATCTCCGCAGAGGACATCGTCGCGGCACGCGGTATGCGCATGTTGAATGCGCCTCTAAAGGGCGACCCACAGGTCTTAAGCGGCGAGTCGGGTGCGGCACCCTTCGGTGCCCTCGCCACGATCATGACGCAGGACGCATTCAAGGACCTTCGTGAGAAGCTTTGCTTGAATAAAGACAGTAAGGTACTGCTCTTCTCTACGGAAGGCGACACGGATCCCGAACGCTGGCGCAACATTATCTGGGAAGCACAAGAGAGGTGACAAAAGGGACAGGTCCAAATGTCACCGGGAACTATAAAACATTTTTTAACTGATATATATC
>JAFSRL010000143.1 GCA_017446125.1 Lachnospiraceae bacterium | reverse complement strand
GCGTTCTGAAACTGCTTGTTATGCGCCGCCTCAAAGTCCCGCAACACGCGTGCGTCCAGCTCCTCAAACGTCAGCGCCGGTTTTAAGTCGATAGAGAGCAACGCTTCTGTTCCCGCTTCGTAGTAGCTGCTCGCCGCGAGGATGAGCGGTCCCGACACGCCGAAGTGCGCAAAGAGCATTTCACCGAAGCCCTCGTAGGTATCGTCCTTACGCTTCTTCTTCGGCTTGCCCGGGGGTGATGCGTCTGTCGCGCCAAAGAGCTTCATCGCGACGTTGCGCAGGGAAAGCCCCTGCAGCTCAAAACAGTCTCTCTCCTTTATGAGCAGCGGCACCTCGCTCGGGGTCGTTTCCGTGACCGTGTGCCCGACGCTTTGCGCAAGTGCGTATCCGTCGCCGGTCGAGCCTGTTGAAGGATAGGACAGACCGCCGGTCGCGAGGATAACGGCATCTGTTTCGATTACTTCCTCTTTGTTCTTTGTTGTGACGATAAGCCCCGAAACTCGTTTGGCAGCTTTCGTTTTCGAGAGCTTGTCCGTAGTGTTTTCTGCGTCCGCAGGATCCGCCTCCTCCGTGCGAAGTCCCCGCACCGTCACATCATAGCGCACGGTGACGCCTAACGCCTTCATCCTGCGCGTCAGCACATTGATGATGTCGGAGGACTTGTCCGAAACCGGAAAGACGCGTCCGCCGCGCTCGGTTTTCAAATGGCAGCCGTTCTCAGTAAAAAACGCCTGCACCGCCGTTTCATCAAACGCGGCATAGGCGCTGTAGAGAAACTTCTCGTTCCGTCTGACATGGGCAAAAAAATCTTCGCGGCCGCGGTCGTTGGTGAGGTTGCACCGGCCCTTGCCCGTGATGAAGAGTTTTTTGCCGGGCTTTCCATTCTTCTCAAAAACGGTGACGGTCGCGCCGGCCTCAGCGGCAGCAATCGCCGCCATCATGCCGGAAGCCCCACAGCCGATAACGGCAACCTTCATTCTTTAAACGCGTCGTAGGCGCCGGTGAGCATCGAGACGGACTCGTCGCTGGGCAGGTCGTAGTCGCCCGTGCACGCCATGCAGCCGGCACCGTGGATGAAGATCCACATCTTCATAAAGAGCTGCTGCGCGTTGCGCACGCCCAAGGCGCGTGCCTTGTCAACTTCCTTAACGATATAATCCTTCGACCCGTTCACAAGGTCGTACATGCTCTTTAACTTGTCTTCCCTGTTCGCAAGGAAGAGCAGCCGGAACAGGTTCGGATACTTCAAAGCGAAGTCGATATATGCCATGCCAAGATCGACGAAGGGCGTGATGTTGGTCTTCTGGTACTGCTCGTAGTACGCTTCGTAATATTCCGCCGTGCGCTCGTAAACATCGACCTTCAATTCTTCCATATTTTTATACGCGCGGAAGATGGGCTGTGTGGAGCAGCCGGCCGCCGCCGCGAGCTTGCGGCTCGTTACCGCTTCAAAGCCTTCGCGCTTCGTGATCTTAAACGCCGCGTTAATGATCTCTTCTTTGGTAATTACAACAGTTCTGGACATCTGAAACCCTCCATCAATCACCACAGATTACAGAAAACGGCGAGGGAAAAACCCTCGCCGTTCATTTTTGCATATCACGCGTTATCTGGCAAATTGAATGTCACAACAAATCCGTAACGAAGATCACGCCAGCGCTTTGCCGAGTTCCTCAATCAGCTCCACAACACTGCGCGAGTGCGTATCCAGCTCCTTTAAGTATTCCTTGGCACCATCGACGTTGCCCTTGTTGTATTCGATGATCGCGTTTTTGGCATTCTGGTGGACACCCGCATGCGGACGCTCAATGCGGCTTACAAGCTCATCGACCGCCTTGTTGCTGCGATCCAGTGTCATAATCCACTTACCGAGACGGCATGCGGTGTGATCACCGACCGCCTTCTCCTCCAGCTTCACGTAACCGAGGATCATGTTGTAGACACGCCACTTCCACATCAGGTGATCCGCCTTGATGAGTTCGACCATAGTCGCAACATCGGGGGAAGGCACCTCGGCGGAAGCAAGTGCGCGAATGTCGAACAGCCTGATGGAAATATCAAAGAATGCCTTACCCGTCTGATCCACTCTGTTCAACAGATCTGCGGCGTGTTCGTTGACTTGCCGGAGATTGCCCGACATCTGTTGCGTGGTTGCAGATTGCTCTTCGACATTCGCGGAAATGTTGGCAAAATTATCGTTCACATCCGTTAATGTGTTCGTGATGGTGCCGATGTCATGAATGGCGGTGTCAATGGATTCCTTGGAGCCGGAAAAAGAGGTGACAACGCGATCGATCTCGGCGTTGGCCTGACCGATCTTATCACTCAGTTCGCTGACGATGGTTTGGATGACTTCGACCTGATGCTGCGTGTTCTCCGCAAGCTTTTTGATCTCATTGGCGACAACGGAAAAGCCCTTGCCCGCCTCTCCCGCACGTGCCGCTTCAATCGACG